>JAIBBP010000183.1 GCA_019694615.1 Microthrixaceae bacterium
GCTGGTCGCCGGTGCCGGGGTAACGGCTTCGGCCAGCAGGGGGCGTGGATACTTCAGTGCCAGCGCGGGCGTTGGACGCGGGTGATGACCAAAGCCGATTACGTGCACCTCCTCGTCGCGCTGAATCGGTCGACTGGAACACCGCAGTCGTCGCTGTCGTTGGGCCCTGGCACGACGAGCGCGCCGCCGACGCTTGCGCCTCCTACCACGCCGCCGACGATGCCGCCGACGACGACCACACCACCGGAGGTGACGCTCGACCGACTCCAACTCGTCTACGTCACCACGTCGGACCAGGTCGCCGACGCCGCGATGGAGGCGAGGATCGTGTCGACGGCCAACGCAACATCGGACTGGTTCGCCGCGCAGAGCGGCGGGCGCCGACCCCGCTTCCTCACCTCAGGAGGCGCGGTCTCGGTCGTTAGCGTTCAACTCGCCGCAACCCGCGCCGAGGTCGAGGCGAGGACGGTGCCGCTTGCCACGCTGTTGGCCAACGCCGGCTACTCGTCGCCTGCCAACGTGATGGACGTCGTTTGGATCGACACCGACGGAATTGCGTGCGGGGCCACCGGCAGCAAGCAGATCACCATCTGGATGGCGGAGTGTTCGATCTATCCGTCGAGTCCGGCGACGTTCCCCTACGGTGCGACGTACCTGCTCGCGCATGAGATCACTCACGCGCTCGGCGCCGTCCCTTCGTGCGCTCCGAACTACGTGGTCGGAGGGCACCTCAGCTCGGACAACCGTGATGTCCTGTACACCGGCTCCGAAGCCCGGGATTGGCAGAACCTGATGCTCGACCCCGGAAACGACGACTACTTCCGGCACGCGATACCGGGGTGTGACGACATCGAGGACAGCCCACTGTGGTGAGTTGGGACTGCTCGCGTTGACGTCACCGGACCGGGCGGTTGGCGCGCTCGCTGGTTTGGCGGTCGGCGACGCCGTCGGCACCACCCTGGAGCTGCCACCAAGGGTCGCTGATGCGCCTGGCGTCGGTTCCGATCCGTTGGCATCCCGACATCGCCGAGGCAGCCGAGCAGGGCGGGTGAGTCCAGTCGCACCACATATCCGGCGGCGCCGGATATGTGGCCGACACGCTTGAGGCCGCGATCGCCGGTCAGCTCGCGGGTGCCCGCTGGGGTACTTGGGGATCCCCGATGACTGACGGGAGTAGATCACCGACGCCGACAGGATCGCTGCGATAGCTGGGCGACTGTACGACGCCGGCGCAGGGGAGGCTCCCACTCAACCATGGCCGCACGACTCCCTCCTGCATGGCTACTGGGTCGAACCGGGGCGGGTCCCCGCTGGGGAGTACCCGGGCACAATCCAGTCCACCTTCTCGGCGCGCCGCACCGGAACCGTCGTTGGGCGCTTGCTCGTCGACCAATGCCTTCAAGCGGAGGACGCTCTGAAGCGCATCGACGAATTGTCCTCTGGCAGGAGTACGAAGAGGCGGCCTGCACATGGATGCTTCGAGCGAACAACGAGTGGGTCAGCGACCCGCGCCCGACCTCGGTGGCGGGGTTGCGACACCGCTCGTGAGTTCGCACCTGGTGCGAGTTGCTCCTCAAGCTCCGACGGCGAAGAGCCGGTGCGCTGCGACAGCGGTCGCCGACGCGACGTTGAGTGAGTCGATCCCCCGGGCCATCGGGATGCGAACTGCGAGGTCGCAAGCGTCGATGGCGTCGTCGGTCAGTCCCGGCCCCTCGGCCCCGACGACCAGCGCGATCGACATGTCGGGATCGATCCGAACCTCGTCGATCGGCACGGCATCGGCGCGAGGGGTGAGGGCGACGGTGGTGACCCCTGAGCCGCGGAGTTCTGCTAGTCCGTCGGGCCAGGGGAGGCGAGCGAAGGGGAGCGCGAGCGCGTGGCCCACCGACACCCGCACCGTTCGCCTCGTGAGAGGGTCACATGAGGTGGGATCGAGCAGGAGGCCGTCGCCCCCGAGCGCGACGGCGTTGCGGATGATCGAACCCAGGTTCTCGGCGTCGTTGACCCCTTCGGTGATCACGAGGCGTCGACCTCGGCGCATCACGTCGGTCCACAGCTGAGGGCGGCCCCGTTCGGCGACCGCGACGATGCCGCGGTGCAACGGGAACCCGACGATCTCGTCGAGAACCGTCTGGCTCGCGGTGAGGAGGGGAGCGTGGCGGCGGCCGATGATCTCGTTGGCTCGGTCGGCCTTGGACGCGTCTACGAGAACGGCGCGCACCGAGTAGCGCGACGGGAACAGCCGCTCGACCGCCAGCCAGCCCTCGACGACGAAGATCCCCTTGTCGAACGGACCGGCACCCTCAACCTGGCGGCGGTAGGCGCTGTCGGTCAGCCGACGAAAGGCCGCAACCCGGGGATCGTCGGGATCGGTGATCACGGAGGCTGGCACGCCGTGCAGGGTAGGCGCCTCCGAACACGAACTTCAGGCTCAGCGGGGATGATCGGACCCGCTGAGCCTGAAGTTCGCCGAGGGCTCAGTCGGCTCGGAGCTTGAAGCGGGCACCCGTCGAGTCGTAAGCCTCAGCGAGTACTCCGTAGGGAGTCGATTCGGCGGGGATCGACACCCGGCCGCCGAGCTCGACGGTGGTGGCGAGCGCCGCCTCGACGTCGTCCACGGCGAAGTAGACGGTCCAGCCCCGCGGTGCCTCAGGCGGGAACACCGTGGCGTCCATCACGCCTGCCGATTCGCCGTCGGCGATCTCGTACAGCGTGTATCGGAAGTCGGGAGGGCCCGGCTGTTCGGAAAGAGTCCACCCGAACACGTCCCGATAGAACGGCAGCACAGCGTCGTAGGCGTCGGTATGCAGTTCGAAGTGGCACGGAGCGCCGAGGGTGGCGACGACGCCCCCGCGATGCTCACCGGGTTGCCACATGCCGACGGCGGAACCACCCGGGTCGAGAACGACGGCCATGACCCCCAGATCAGCGATCGGCATGGGCTCCACGATGACGGTGCCGCCGGCCCCCTTCACGGCTGCGACGGCGCCCTCGGCGTCCGCCACGTTGAGATACACCATCCACGCGTCACAGGCCTCGACATCTTGCGCCGGCATCAGACCGGCGACGGCCTCGCCGGCGAGCGTGACGTTCGTATATCCGCCGAACTCCGGGTTCGGGTCGTCGGCGACCCACCCGAGCAAGCCGGTATAGAACGCCTCGCTGGCGTCTCGATCGGAACTCATGAGGTCGACCCAGATGGGTGCGCCGGCCGGTGGATCGTGTCGGATGGTCATGTGCCGCACGATAGTCATGTGCTCCCGGCGAAGCCCCCGAACTACCTTGTCGGCCATGTTGAACCTGGTGCTGCCCAAGGGCTCGCTCGAAAAGGCGACCTTCCAACTCTTTGCAGACGCGGACCTGGGCATCCACCGCAACTCCGATGTCGCCTACCAGGCGACCATCGACGACCCGCGAGTCGCCGGCGTCCGCATTCTTCGCCCCCAGGAGATCCCGGTCTACGTCGCCGACGGCCTGTTCGACCTGGGTGTGTGTGGGCGGGACTGGGTCGAGGAGACCCAGTCGAACGTCGTGTCGCTCGGAGAGATGAAGTACTCCAAGGCCACGTCGAACCCCATCAAGATGGTGGTCGCCGTCGCCGGTGACGCACCTTACGAGACGACCGCGGATCTTCCCCAGGGTGTGAAGGTGTCGACCGAGTACCCGGGGCTGACCAGCCGCTTCTTCAACGACCGGGGTATCGACGCCGACGTTCGCCTCAGCTACGGCGCGACCGAGGCGAAGGTGCCCGACATAGTCGACTGCGTGGTCGAGATCACCGAGACCGGCCGCGCGCTGCGCGCCGCGGGCCTCAAGGTCATCGACACGATCCTGCTCAGCTACACCGAGGTCGTCGCCAACCCCGCGGCGTACGAGATCCACGAGAAGCGTCACGCCATGGAGCAGATCATGACGCTGCTGCAAGGGGTGCTCGAAGCCCGCGGCAAGGTGCTGGTGAAGCTCAACGTGGCCAGCGCCGACCTCGACGCCGTCATCGCCCAGCTGCCCGCCATGAAGACGCCGACGGTCAACGAGCTCTATGGCCGCAGCGGGTATGCCGTTGAAACAGTGGTCCCCAAGAACGAGATCAACGTCCTGATCCCAGCCCTCAAGGACGCCGGGGCCACCGACATCATCGAGCTGCCTCTTTCAAAAATCGTGCACTGATGATCGCGCACACCGGGACGGTCACCGAGTTCGACGACCCCCGCGGGATCGGGGTGGTCACGAGCGAGGACGGCACCGAATACCCGTTCCACTGCACGGCGATCGCGGACGGGTCGCGTTTCATCGAGGTTGGGGCCGCGGTTCGTTTCGTCGGCCGCCCGGGTCGCCAGGGGCGCTGGGAAGCGACGGAGATCGCCTCGGTGTAACTGGGCGCGCGGGAGTCCGATCGGGGCGAGTCCGGCATAGCCTGTCGCCCATGACCGACACCGCTTCGCCCACCTCTGTCGACGACATCGCCTGGGACCTCGAACCGCTGCTGCCCGAGCCGGGAGCCGCTGGCGTGTTCGCACTCCTGGATGCTGCGGCGGCCGAGGTAGAGCACCTGGAAACGTTCCGTGGGCGTCTTGTCGATCTGTCCGCCAACGAGCTCGCCGACTTCTTCGAGCACCTCGCCGGGGTCGTCGACAAGATCGGTCGCGCCACCAACTACACCTCCTTGAAGTTCTCCGTCGCCACCGACGACCCCGAGGTCGGCGCGCTCATGCAGAAGGCGCAGGAGCAGGCGACCGTCATCGGTTCGCGGATCATCTTCGTCGAGCTCGAACTGGCGCAGCTCCCCGCCGACCGTGCCGCCGAGCTGATCGGTGACCCGAAGCTGGCGTCGGTCGCCCACCACCTCGAAGGCATCCTCCGCTACAAGGACCACATGCTGAGCGAGCCCGAGGAGGTCGTTCTCAGCGAGAAGTCCGTCGCCGGTGCCTCGGCGTGGTCCCGCCTCTACGACGAACAGTCGAGCGTCATCACCGCTGAGGTCGACGACGCCGAGGTGCCCCTGATGGCGGCGCTGGCGCAGCTCCAACACCCCGACGCCGCGCAGCGAGCGAAGGTCGCAGCAGCGGTGACCGAGGGCCTCGCCCCGGGTCTGCGCACCCGCGCCTTCATCTTCAACACGCTGCTGTCCGACAAGTCGGTCGACGACCGCCTCCGGAAGTACCCGACGTGGATCTCGGCGCGGAACTTGTCGAACGAGGCATCTGACGCATCGGTGCAGGCACTGATCGAGGCCGTGGTCGGCCGTTACCGGATCCCCCAGCGGTGGTACGCCCTGAAGGCGAGGATGCTCGGAGTGGACCGGCTCAACGACTGGGACCGGATGGCGCCCGTCGTCGAGGACACCGCCGAGTTCGACTGGGACGACGCCAAGGTGCTCGTCGACGACGCCTATCGCTCGTTCTCACCGGAGATCGCGGACGTGGTGCAGGAGTTCTTCCGCAACGACTGGATCGACGCGCCGATGCGCCCGGCCAAGCGCGGGGGCGCCTTCTGTGCGTACACCGTGCCGTCGCACCACCCCTATCTGCTGCTCAACTGGACGTCGCAGCGACGCGACGTGTTGACCCTCGCGCACGAGCTCGGCCACGGGGTGCACGCCTACCTGGCGCGCCCGCAGGGGATCTTCCACCAGACGACGCCGCTCACCCTCGCCGAGACGGCGTCGGTGTTCGGCGAGACGGTCACGTTCGGCAAGTTGCTCGACGGCGTGACCGACCCGGCGGACCGCCTGCCGCTCCTCGCCGAGCACCTTGAGGATCAGATCGCGACGGTGTTCCGGCAGGTCGCCATGAATCGTTTCGAGGATGCCGTGCACACCGAACGGCGCGACGTCGGCGAGCTGTCGGTCGACCGTTTCGGTGAGCTGTGGGCGGAGTCTCAGACAGCGATGCTGGGCGACGCCGTCGAGGTGAGCGAGGGATACCGCACGTGGTGGTCATACATTCCGCACTTCATCCACACGCCGGGTTACGTGTACGCCTACGCGTACGGTCAGCTGCTGGCGCTGTCGGTGTACGCCCGGTACGAGGAGGAGGGCTCGTCGTTCGTTCCCCGCTACATCGAGATGCTTTCGGCAGGCGGTTCGATGGCGCCCGAGGAACTGGGCAAGATCGTCGGCGTCGACCTCGGTGACCCGGGCTTCTGGGACGGCGGGCTCGACATCATCGAGCGTCTGCTCGTGGACACCGAGGAAGCTGCTGCGGCAGCAGGCCGCGTCTGAACGCGTTGCACTTTGGAGCGCCAGCGTGCAGCCAGACTGCACTCCAGCGCTCCAGAGTTCGGGTATCCGCTGGCAGGCGCGATCCGATGTGTCCGATAACCGGGGGAGCGCTTTCTCAACCGGTCGACCCACCGTGCCGACCTTTCGGGGATGCCCGTTCGATCCACCCGTCGTGCTGTCAGCGCGCTCGGTCTCGTCCTGCTCCTCACGTCACCGGCCTGTGACGCCCCATCGCCTCCCGTCGGGCGGTTCGCCGACCGGTCCTCAGCAGTCGAGCGCATCGAAGACCTGACCTATGGCGAAGCTGTCGACGAGCACGGTGAGCTCGAGGAGTTGCAGCTCACGATGTTCCGGCCGACGGCGCACGAGGGCCCGCGGCCCGCGATCGTGTTCATCCACAGCGGAGCGTTCACCGGCGGGCTCCGCAGCGAGCAGGACGAGATGGCAACTGCGTTCGCCGAACGCGGCTACGTCACGGTGACGATCTCCTACCGTCTCCGCGAGGGCGAATGGATCTGGTTCGACTCACCCTCCGATGTGGTGACCGGAGCGGCCCGCGACGCACGCCACGACGCTCAGGCCGCGATCCGCTGGTTGCGCGCCAACGCCGGCGAGTACGACATCGACGCCGGACACATCGGCGCCGTGGGGTACTCCGCCGGCGGTATCACCGCGATCGGACTGGCTCAGCACGCCGATGATCCGGGCGACAGCGGTAACCCCGAGCAGTCGTCGAAGGTGTGCATTGCCGTCTCGCTGTCCGGCATCGCCGTCGAGGGCGACGTCGAATCCGACGACGCACCCGTGCTGATGTTCCACGGAGCCGACGACTGGTTGGTGCCGACGCGGTTCGCCCGGGAAACAGCGTGGAAGGCCGCGGTCAACAAGAAGCTGGTCGACTACGTCGAGTACCCCAAGATCGGTCACGGACTCTTCTTTCAGAGCCAAAAGGAGCTCACTCCCAAGTTGGTGAAGGCGCTTCGCGACCATCTGGTCAAGGCCCCGCCCTGCGTCTGAGCGGGGGTCGGTTCCGACTCAGCCTTTGACGTAGGAGAGCTTCTCGGCGACGAGGCCGTCGCGTACTCTGAACACGTCGACACCCCGCACGTGGCCGTCGCCCCAGTCGTAACGCCACAACTGCACGACGCCGTCGGCGGTGGCGATGGTGTCCTCGACGGTGAACTCGCTGTTGGTGTTCTCGAAGATCGCGACCCACGCGGCCGCTACGGCGTCCTTGCCGACGTGGCGCGTGCCATCGGGGGCGGGGCCCGTCGCGTCGAAGACGATGTCGTCGGTGACGAGCGCCATGGTCGCGTCGAGGTCGTGCGCGCCCCACGCATCGCCGAACGCTGTGACGACGTCGATCGGTTCCGTCATGTTCCCACCCCTGTCTCGTTGGTGGGGAGAGGGTAGTCGTCGGCTCGGCGTTCGCTCAGCGGAACACGATGGCCCGGAGCGCAGCGGTGGCGTCCCGCCTGATGAGTTCGGTGTCGAGGTCCGGTTCGAAGATGTGACGGAGGAACCCCGAGAACAGCTGGCCGAGCAGCATCTGGGCGACGGCGTCCGGGTGGTCGATCTCGGGAATCGACTGCTCCAGCCACTGGGCAATGCCGGGTCCGATCACGTCGAGGAGTCCCTTGCCGACCGGTAGCACGACCGGCTCGCCACGCACACCCTCTCCCATGAGCACGCGCCAGACCGGCTCCTCGGCGAGTGCCCCCTCCCAGACCTCCCGGAACATGAGTTCCAGGCGGTCGGGGGCGGGCAGTGCCGGGTCGATCTCGGGAATCTCGGCGAGGCGTGTGCCGTACTGTCGCTCGTCGACGACGGCAGCAACGAGCGCGTCCTTCGACTCAAAGTAGTGGTAGATCGCGGCGACGTTTAGGCCGCAGTCCTTGGCCAGCATGCGCATCGACATCTTCGCGGTGCCGTGCGCGGCGATGAGGCCGAGCGCCACATCGAGGATGTGTTCGCGCTGGTTCGGTCGGGGCGGGGCGGCGGTGGGGCTCAAGACGTCAGTGGGCGACGGGACATCCGCCAGCCGCGGCTTCGCCGCCGGCAACACTGAAGTTCGCCGGCATGTGCTGCAGCGCGAGGACGAGTGACGACTGGCCGCGAGGGACGACTGCGTCCTCGGGTACATGAATGTCGGGCACCCGGGTGAGCAGCTCCTGGAAGACGGTCTTGACCTCCATGCGGGCGAGGTTCGCCCCAAGGCAGAAGTGCGGGCCGATGCCGAAGGCCAGGTGTGGGTTGGTCTCGCGGTTGA
>JAIBBP010000227.1 GCA_019694615.1 Microthrixaceae bacterium
GCGATGCCGTGCGCGACTGGGTGTGCTGGTCGGCGCCGGTCCGAGCCCGCGACGGTCGTTCGTTGGGGGTGATCGACCTCTCTGGGAGGTGGGACCGGGCCTCCCCGCTCGCCGAGGTGACTGTCGCCGCGGTCGCCCGTCTCGTCGAGGACCACTTGCCCGTCGATGACGCCACGGTCGACAGCGGGTTGCGGCTTCGCTTGCTCGGGACACCGACGGTGACGCTCGATGGCCGAACGCTCGCAGTGGGACCGCGTCAGGTCGAACTGCTGGCCGCGCTGGCCCTCGAGGGTCCCAGCACGCTCGACGAGTTGCAGTACCTCGTCTATGGGGATCGCCCGATCAGCCCGGCCACGATCAAGGCGGAGCTTTCTCACCTGCGCTCCCTTCTGGGCGGGCGGATCGGGTCGCGGCCGTACCGCCTCACGTTGCCCGTCGAGGTCGACGCGCTCTCGTTGCGCTCCGAGCTCCGGTCGGGTCGCCTCGAACGGGTCGTCGACCTGTACCGGGGCTCGCTGCTGGTGGGCAGCGACGCGCCGTTCGCCGATGATCACCGCCACGTCATCGACGTCGCGTTGCGCGAATCCCTGGTGGATCACGGAACCGCCGCGCAGCTCCTGGCGTTCGCGGAGGTACACCCCTACGACGAGGAAGTCCTCGAACGGGCCGTCGCGGTGGCGGCGGTGGGCTCGCCCGAGCATCACGAGGCGGTCGCTCGGCTCAGCCTCGCTCGCCGTGGCTGAGCGCGACCTTCGAACTTCGGGCCCACAACGACAGATACGTCGTCCTGAGCCCGAAGTTCGGCGACGGCGCGGTTCCGGAACCGGTTCGAGGCCTGACGCCAGCGTCGACTAGGGTGGCACCCCGACAACGGGCTGTGGCGCAGACTGGTAGCGCACTTGACTGGGGGTCAAGGGGTCGCAGGTTCAAATCCTGTCAGCCCGACCGGAGAAGCCCCCGCAGGCTGCGGGGGCTTCGGCGCCGGTGTGCTCGCGTCGCGGGCGGAGGCCACCTCGTTTGTACGCTGGGCACCGATGGCTGACGACCCCCCGGTGCTGGCGCGACGTTGGCCGATCGTCCTGATCGCGGTTGTCGTGGCGGCTGTCCTCGTTGCTGCGGTCACGTTCGCGCTCACGCGGCCCGAGCACGCGGTCACCGCGTCCGCGCCAGACCCCGGCCCTGATCGACCTCCGGCGCGTCCGTGTGTCGTCTTCCCCAAGGTCGACATGTCGACCACCGTTGCTCCCGAGGGCACCTATCTCGTCAGCCTGAGCCAGGACCCACCTGCACCGGATAGCAACCTCTTCAACATCTACCTCGACAACGGCGGCGCGGGCTTCCACATCGCCGCGGTACCGGTAGCGCTGGACGTCGAGGTCGTGGGCTCGGAGCCCGTTGCGTGGACCGAGGCCGACGAGGGATCGGTACAGCGGGTACACGACGCCGTGGCGTTCGCTGTCGGCCAGTCGTCGACGGTGGCGGTGACGGTGAGAAACGGGACGATCGTGGCCATCGATCCGATTCACACGCGGTGGGATACGCCCGAACGGACCGACGACCCGTGCGACGAACTGGCGCTGGTCGGCGGGTGCGAGTTGTCGGAGGGCGACGTGCGGACCGACTGGCCCGACGGCGTCGACGGCGCCTTGGGGAGCGACATCGACTCGGTTGCAGCGAAGTTGACCGACGCCCTCGAGCGGTGGAACGTCGACATCGAGGGGGCGACGCTTTCGCTGACCAGCGCCGGCTGCCTGTTTGCCGCTGTGGTGCACGGGGATCTGCTGCTCCAGATGCGAATGGTTCGAACCGTGGACGGATACTTCCTTCACAGCGTGTCGACCGACGTCGGTGACACCGTGCCGTTGAGCTATCGAATCTCCGGCTCGACAGCGACCTTCCCGACGCCGCAAGTGTTCGGGATCTGGCTGCCGAAAGCGACGGTGTCGGCGCAGGTGACCTACGGGGAGAACACCTTTGGCTCTTCGACGTCGGTTCAGTCGAGCCGACTCGATGTGACGATCGACCGGGAGCCAGAGACCGTCGGCTCGGTGCTCCTGAAGGTGGTCGACGCCGACGGGCGACTTCGTCGCCTCCGGGTGTTCCAGGTGCCGGCCGGCGACACCGCAGCTGGGAGCTGACCGCCTACGCGACGGTGCGACCACAATATTCAGGTGGCTGTCTCGGCGGGCCGATAGCCACCTCATGCAGAACATCACCCTCGTGACCCAGTTGCTTGCTGGTCTCGCCGACGCACTCGGTGCGATCCTGGCCATCGCGCTGGTCGCGCTCACGGTGGTGTCGACCCGCGCCGTGTTCGCCGTTCGCAGCGTGAGCCGCGCGGCGTTCGGCCAACCAGCCACGTTCGCAGACGTCGAGTTCGACACGGCTGTGTCCCAGATCGCCGGTGGTGACGCCGGCGTGCTGCTCGAGACGGCTCGGTCGCTCGTCAAGGCGGATGGCATCACCGTGCTCGACGGCACGGGATCTTTCGGGACCACCATCGGTGAGCCGGACGTGTCGTGTCTCGAACTCGAGGACGTGTCCGAGGCGATCGCCGCCCGCCGGACGTTGCGGACCTACGTCGAGCCGGAGATCGACGAGGAATCGGCGCTGGCCGCGGAGAGCGCGGACGTCGGTCTTGCGGTCGTGCTGGCGCCCGTGGCGGATTCGTCGGGGCGGTTCCTGATGGCGACACGACGCTCGGATCGGGCCTTCTCGCTGCGGGAGCTCGACCTGCTGTGTCGCCTGATCACGGTCGCGTCGGCGGATGCGCTCGACCTGACGGCACTCGACACCACACCCGTGCTCGACCGTCGCCGCCTCGCCGATGACCTGTCCGCCGCACTCGCCTCGAGCGTGGCCGAGGTGGGGGTGGTCGCGGTCGCGATCGATCGCTTCGCCGATCTTGCGGCCGCCTGCGGCGAGGAGATGGCCGAGCAGCTGTCGCAGGACGTGGCCGGGGTGATCGGGGCCGGAGTGCGCAGCGGTGACGTCGTCTACCGCCACGGCGGGGGTGAGTTCGGCGTGCTGCTGCCGACGGCGTCGGCGTCGGAGACCGCCGAGATCGCCGAGCGGGTTCGTGCGGCCGTCGAGGCCCACTCGTTCGGCGCCAGCGGCGCTCGAATGACCCTCTCGATCGGTACTGCGGTGGCTGGTGCGTGTGGTGGCGCCTCGCCGTCGACCGGCTCCAACGACGTGCTGGCAACCGCTCAGCGCGCGCTCGGAGTGGCCAAACGGGACTCCAACTGCGTAGCGGCGGGGATGTCCGCGTGATCGGGCTGTAGATCTGCGACGGTAACGTTCGGGCCATGTTCGCCCACAACGGTGACGTTCGGCTCTACTGGGAGGAGCGGGGGCCGGCGGACGGCGCGCCGATGCTTCTCATCATGGGACTCGGCGCGCAGCTGATCGCCTGGCGTGAAGGCTTCTGCGACCGTCTCGCCGAGCGGGGTTTCCGGGTCATCCGATTCGACAACCGTGACGTCGGTTGGTCGACGATGACCGATGCCGTGCCATTGTCGTTTCCGGAGATGGCGACGCTGTTCGGCCCTCGGTCCCGGCGGCGTCCTGTGCCGTACACGTTGAGCGACATGGCCGCCGATGCTGCCGCGGTCCTTGATGCTGCGGGTGCCCCCGACGCCCACGTCGTCGGCGCGTCGCTCGGCGGGATGATCGCGCAGACCCTGGCGATCGAGCAGCCGGAGCGGGTCCGCTCCCTGACGTCGATCATGTCGAAGACCGGCGCGCCACATGTCGGTCTTCCGACGCCTCGGGTGTTGCGCAAGGTGATGCAGCCGACGCCGCTGGAGCGAACCGCCGCGTTGGCTTATGAGTTGGAGCGGGCTGAGGTCACCTGCGGCTCGCTGTTCGATCGTGCGGCCATGGCGGCGTTTCTCGAAGAGGCCCACGAGCGGGCGCCGGACCGAACCGGGATGGTGTTTCAGCTGACCGCGATGTTCGCCTCGGGTGATCGCACGGCGGCACTTCGGCAGCTCGACGTTCCGACGCTGGTGATCCACGGCCGGGAGGATGGGCTCGTGCGGCTCAGCGGCGGCGTTGCGACCGCGCGAGCGGTGCCGGGTGCAGCCCTGCACGTGCACAGCCGAATGGGCCACGATCTGCCGTCGCCGCTGTGGCCCGAGCTCGTCGACAGCATCGCGGCGCACGCTCACCGCTCCGACGCCGACTCCGATTTCGACGCCGAGCGTTTCGGTGGATCGGTCGCGGCGACAGGTTGAGGACGCTCACAGCGCACTGGTTTGAATCTCACCCTGAGTGGATATCGTGCTACTGAGAGCGGTTGACGACTCTTCGTCGATCCTCAACCAGCTCCACTGCCATGAGCATGAACCGGGCGATCGGGGAGGGAGTGGCGACATGAAGAACATCATCAAGGGACAGCGCCGGGAGGACCGGGCAAAGCGGACGGTCATCTGCGGAATGTCGGCGGCGCTCGCCCCGATCCTGGCTCCCGTAGCGTCGGTCTGGGCAGGATGGGACACGTCGGGGGTGATCCTCGTCACGATGACGACCACCATCGGCGCGGCCGCGTTCGTCGGCCTGCTTCTCGGTCGGGTCACTCGTCGGATGCTCCGAGACCAGAGGAGCTTCGACGAGGAACGGCGGCACTGGCGCGACGAAGCTCACACCGATCCCCTCTGTCGGATTCCCAATCGCCGAGGAGCCTTCGACGCAGCGAGTGGCATGCGATCCGGTGCTGCGGCGTCGTCTCATTGGACGGTCATCGCGTTCGACATCGACTCGTTCAAGAAGGTCAACGACACCCACGGGCACGCGGTCGGAGACCGGGTGTTGACGGCGGTCGCTGAGGAGGTTGCTGCCGGGATCGCCGAGGGAATGGTTGCAGCTCGTTGGGGAGGGGACGAGTTCGTCGTGTTGGGGGTCGACGACATGTCCCGCGGCGCCGGCGAGGTCGACGCGGCTGTCGTCGGTCTCGCCGAGCGCATCTCGGCCGCGGTGCGGGAGCGCACCGTGCCGTGCCGGGAAGGGGATCTCACGGTGGAGGTCAGCTATGGGGTCGCCCGCGGCCCGGTCCACCACGAGCTCGACGACGTGCTGGCCGTCGCCGACGGCGCGCTGATGCGCGCCAAGGCTGCTTTGCGTCGACCGATCCGGCTCATGGCAGAGCCGTCGATCGTGACCGTGGCTTCCCGAACCCGGCCGGCGGGGTCGATGCATGACGATGTCGGGGCGGACTACGCCCTGACATCGTCGGCAGTCTGAGCTCGACCGCCCGCTCAGACGTGGAGTAGCGGCAGGTCGAGCGGCGCCCGGTTGGTGCGCTTGAGCTCGGAGAACGCCGGGAAGTCGACGAAGGTGCGGAGCGCGTCGTAGAACCTGACCGCCGTCTCGTCGTCGGGTTGCGAGCTGATGACCGGGCCGAACAGTGAGTTCCCGCCCGGTGGATCGAAACTGATGATCGGCGTGCCAACGTTGGGTCCGGTACGCCGGAACGCCTCGTCGCTCTCAGCCCGCACGACGGCGTCCCACGAGTCGTCGTCGGCCGCTGAGCGCAGGTCCGCGGGCAGTTCGAGCGACTCCAGAATTTCCGCGGGATCAGCGCTGTGCACTGCCTCGGCCAGGCGGTCGGCGTAGTCGCTGTCGGACGTGTAGTACCAGTACCTCTCGCCGTACGCGCGGTACAGATCGCCGACCGTTTCGTTGCCGAAGCGCTCGCGGGCGGCCGCGCAGATGCGGTGGTACCGCAAGCCCCGTTCGGTCGCCTCGATGTAGCCCTCGGGAAGGTCGGGCTTGTTCTCGTTGATGTACCTGAGACTGATGAATCGCCAACCGACCGAGATGCCCTTCAGCTCGACGACGCGGCGAATCCACACCGAGGTCTGCCACGCGAACGGGCAGCCGGGGTCGAAGAAGAACTCGATGTCGTAGGGGCCTCCGGGGAGGTCGGGGAGCGGTGTCGTCGGGGCTTCGGCGGTCGTGGTCATGAGCGACACAAACAACGCGGTCACCACGCTTGTTCCGTCGCGCCACCGTTGTCGGTCAGGGGTCGTCGAGCTCGTCGGGGTCGCCGGCGATGAGGTCCCACCGGTCGAGGCAGTCCTCGCAACGGTAGGCGACGACGTCGCCGGGCCGGTCTCCCCCTTCCATCGGCGGGAGCACACGATGACACGTGCCGCCGCAGTCCACGCACACGATGGTGGCGGGGAGCGCATCGGGGTTGTCGCCGTCCATTGACACAGTTTGCCGGACCGGGCGGGGTCGACCTCGATACTGTTCGCTCCGGGTGGGCCGCACGACGGGCCCGGGCGCGTGACAGGGGGAGACGGTGGCTGGATCGAGGGCACATCGAATCGTCGTAGCGCTTGCAGGGGTCCTGGTTTCCGCGGCGTGCGCGCAGATCGCCCAGGTCGATCCAACCGGCCAGACGCCGAACCACGCCCGGCGGGGATCCGCCCCCACGACGGCGAACGCGGCGAGTCCCCGACAGGTGCTGACCCGCGACATCGACCACCCGCCGGCACTCGACTGCGCTCCGGGCAACTGGCGCTACAACGGGCCTGACCCGGCGAAGCTCCCGGTCGACTTCACCGACACCGAGCACTACGAGTTCACATCGTTGCGCGCCGAGCGATCGGCGGGATCCGCGCAAACCCTGTGCGGACAACGCGGCCCGGCACTCGACCTCGCCTGGCAGGTGTCCCACGGACGCGACGACGTGCTCATCGCCGTTCTCGACTCAGGGATCATGTGGCGAGACGAGAAGATGGACGACCTCGCCACCAAGGCATACCTCAACGCGGCGGAGTTGCCACTCCCCGAGGGGGCCGACACCCACGACGCCAACGGCGACGGCGTGTTCGATATCGCGGACTACGCTGGCGACCCACGGGTTTCGGACCGCAACGGCAGTGGGCTCCTCGATCCCGAGGACCTGATCCTGACCCCCGTATTCAACGACGGCACCGACGCCGACGACAACGGCTACGTCGACGACATCAGCGGTTGGGATTTCCTGTTCGACGACAACAACCCCCTCGACGACGTCGAGTACGGCCACGGCACCGGCGAGGCTCGCGACTCGACGAGCGCCGACGGCAACGGTGGGAGCGTCGGAACGTGTCCGAAGTGCCGGTTCCTGCCGGTGCGGGTCGGTGACTCGTTCATCACTGATGGCGGCCGGTTTGCCGCGGGTGTGCTGTTCGGGCTGGATTCGGGGGCCGACGTCGTGCAGGAGGCCCTCGGCGCGATCAACAACCCGCCCCAGGCGCAGTCGGCGATCGACGCTGCCTACCGCCGCGGGGTCCCGATCGTCGCGTCGATGGCCGACGAGGCGTCGAAGCACGCGAACCTTCCCGCCGTCCTCGATCACACGATCCCGGTGAACTCGGTGACGAACGCGGTGCTGCCTGCCGTTGCCGATGTCGTCGATCTGCTCGGGGGTCCGGGCGACGCCGACTACCTCGCGCTGAACGGTTGCACCAACTACGGCGCGATCACGTGGATCACCGTGCCTTCGGGCTCGTGCTCGTCGGGGGCCACGGGGCTGGGTTCGGGGATGGTTGGGTTGATCGAGTCGGTGGCCCGCGACGCCGGTGTCGCTCCACACCCGCGGACGCACCAGGGCGGCGCGGCCGACAACGTGCTGTCGGCCAACGAGATGTCCCAGATCCTTCGCGGAACCGCCGATGACATCGACTTCGCCACGCCGAGGCCGCCGATCGACCCGCCCAACGCCGGCGGCATTGACGGGTCCCGCTACCCGACCACCCCGGGGTGGGATGCCACCTTCGGGTTCGGCCGCGTCAACGCGTTCGAGGCAGTGCGGGCGGTCGCTGCCGGCGAGATCCCACCCGAAGCCGACATGACCGCACCGAGGTTCTTCGACGTGCTCCCGACGTCGGGCACGCTGCCGGTCCACGGCGATCTCGCGGCGTTCCGGTCGGGCAGCTATAGCTACGTCGTGCAATGGACGACGGGACTCCAGGCCCCGCCCTTCCCCGGGAGCGACGAGTGGCGGACGGTTGCCTCGGTTTCGGGCCGCACCGCTCCCACCTCCGGCCACCTCGCCGACATCGACCTCGCCGAAGTGGCGGCGGCGTTGCCGGCGAACGGGCGGGGCGCGTCACTGACCGACGGTGAGTCCGACGAGGACCGCTTCGCCGTTCGGGTGCGGATCGTCGTTGCCGACGCCGAGGGCCGCACCGGCGTTGCCCAAAAGCAGGTGTTCGTTCACGACGATCCCGACCGCGTCGTGAACCGACGCGTCGCCGGTGTGGGGGCGTCGAACCCGGTGTTCGCCGACGTGGTCGGGGGCGGCGGCGACGAGCTCGTGATCGCCACCGACGACGGGACCGTTCACGTTCAGGACCTCGACGGGAACGAGATGCCCGGCTGGCCGCAGCGCACCCGC
>JAIBBP010000268.1 GCA_019694615.1 Microthrixaceae bacterium
GCCGGCACGGCTCGCCGTTCACCCTCACACTCACCGGCCCGGCCGGGGGCACCTACGCCTCCGGCACGGACGGCGAGCGAATCACGATCGACGCCGTCGACTTCTGCCGCACGCTCTCGGGCCGAGCAACCGGAAGCGGCCTGCTCGCACAGGAGGTTCCGTTCTGAACTCGGGTGGGAGGATGGTGCGTCAGCGCGCCCTCAAAGGGTCGCGAGCGCACCATCCTCGACGACCCCTGCCCGCCGACCCGCTGCACCTCGGGGCTGCTGATCTAGTTTCGGCCCATGGGCCAGCCGAATGTCCTCGTCGTGCTCTCCGACCAGCAACGCCCGGACTCATGTGGGGTGTACGGACAACGACTCCCCGTGACCCCTCGCCTCGATGCGCTGGCCGCCGTTGGGACCGCGTTCGACCAGGCCTTCACCGTCCAGCCGGTTTGCGGGCCCTCACGTGCAGCGATCCAGACGGGCCTCTACCCGACCACGACTGGCTGCTGGCGAAACGGGATCGCGCTACCGCCCGGGACCGAGACCCTGGCCGACATGCTCGGAGCGCTCGGCTACCAGACCGGCTACGTCGGGAAGTGGCACCTCGCCTCCAACCGCGGTCGCCACCTTCCCCTCGACCGGCCGCCCGCCCGCTTCGAGCGACGCCCCGTTCCTCCCGAGCGACGAGGCGGCTATCGAGACGTCTGGGTCGCCGCCGACGCGCTCGAACACACATCGGGAGCGACGAGCGGGCACGTGTACGACGAGACCGGTGACCGAGTCGAACTCCACGGCTATCGCGTCGATGCGCTCACCGACATCGCGCTCGATCGTCTCGACCGCTTCGACGAGGACCGGCCGTTCCTGCTGTTCGTCTCCTTCCTCGAGCCACACCACCAGAACAACCGACTCCGAACCATCGGTCCGGAGGGGTGGGCCGCGAACTTCCGGAGCTTCGACCGACCGGGCGACCTTCCATCGTGGTGGGGTGACTGGCGCTGGAACTACGCCGAGTATCTCGCGTGCTGCGCCAGCATCGACGCGAACCTCGGTCGCCTCGTCGACCATCTCGACCGGAACGGCCGGCTCGACAACACCGTCGTTGTGTTCACGAGCGACCACGGGAGCCACTTCCGCACCCGAAACCTTGAGTACAAGCGGAGCCCCCACGACGCGTCGATTCGCGTCCCCCTCGTCATCTCCGGGCCCGGCTTCGGGAGCGGCGAACGTCGAGCCGATTTCGCGACGAACCTCGACCTGGTGCCAACGCTGATCGTCGCCGCTGGCGGCGACGATCCGTCGCTCGACGGACGCCCACTACAGACAGCCGACGGTGCTCCGGACGAAGTCCTCGTTCAGATCAGCGAGTCCCAGATCGGCCGAGCGCTACGCACCCCGACCCACACATACGCCGCGAAGTCACCGACGCGAAACCCGTTGGCCGGTCACCTTCGTCCGGCGGCCGACCGCTACGTCGGGACCCACCTCTACGACAACAGGGCCGACCCGCATCAGCTCCGCAATCTCATCGACGACCTGTCGAGCGTCGACCTCCGCCGTGAACTCGCCACCCGTCTCGCCGAGCGGATCTACGCCGTCGAAGGTGGTCGAGCCGACGTCACGTAGCCGATCGGCGACCGCGGCTCGCGACCTCGCTTCAGGTGCCGCTGGGCTGAGCCGTCAACGCGGCCTGAACGGCGGCGACCGCCTCCGGCGAGAGATCGCCCGAGATCAGCTCTGCGCCCTGGAACCGCCCGAGCTCGGCGAGCACCGCGTCACGGTTAATGTGACTCACCAGAAGAGCCAGAGCAGTCCAGCCCTCCTTCACCTGTTCGCGGATCTGCTGAACGAAGTCGTCGGGCACTCCGGTATCGACGAGCTTGGCCATCAAAGCCCCCGTCCCCGCACCGATCGCGAGCCCCGCGATAGGAACCGCCAACAATGCGCCGAACAGCAATCCCCACGCGCCCGCGGTGAGCGCTGAACTGCCTGGCCCAGGGTCGGTGGTCTCCACCACGGTCGTGCGGCCACCTGGTTCCTTGGTGACGAAGACGGCGTCCTGGACGAGGATCTTGCCCTCCTCCTGAAGTCGCGCGACGGCCGTCATGAACTCCTGCGCCTTCAACGAACTGTCGAACGACAACACTGCAAGCTGCTGCCCGGGCATCTGATACCTCCGCTTGGACGTCGGGCCATCGACCCTATCGACCCAGTCGAACCAGCGCTCGGCGACCGCCCCGTCGCCGCCTCAACGCGGCAGCGTCGGGATGATTCGCTCGGCAACCCGGGTTGTGAACTCAACCGGATCGCCCGACGGCATGACCTCGACGGTGCTGATCCCGAGCCGGGCGTAGTCGGTCATCTCGGCGACGAAGCCGTCGGGGTCGTCGACGACGTTGCCCGTGTACAGGATGGTGCGGTCGATCTCGGCGGGGTCGCGATTCTCGGCGCGGCAGTGGTCGTCGAGAACCGCCAGCTTGTGAGCGACCTCGTCGGGCGAACTGGCGAACAGGTTGCACGCGTCGGCATACCGAGCCACGAGGCGCAGCGTCTTCCGCTCCCCACTGCCGCCCACGAGGATGTGCGGTCGCGGGGAACTGATCGGCCGGGGTGAGCACACCGTCTCGGCCAACTTGTAGTGCGACCCGTCGAACGGGCCGTCGTTGTCGCTCCACATCTGGCGACAGATCTGCAGCGTCTCCTCCAGGCGCTCGAACCGCTCCGCGAGAGGTGGAAACGGAACTCCGAGTCCGAGGTGCTCGCGTTCGTACCACGCCGCACCGACTCCCAGCTGCGCCCGCCCGCCCGAAAGGACGTCGAGCGTCGTGACGATCTTCGCCAGCAGGCCGGGATGCCGATAGGTCACGCCAGTCACCAGCAGGCCGAGGCGCATGGTGCTCGTCTGGCCGGCGAGGAACCCCAGCGTCGTGTATCCCTCCAGCATCGGATCGGACGCCGACGACATGATCTCCATCTGGAACCAGTGGTCCATGACCGTGAAGGTGGTCGCACCCCCTTCCTCGGCGATTCGCGCCGTCTCCACGAGCGTCGCGGCAAGCGTGTCCGGCGCGCCTGGAAGCGAAAAGTTGACGAAGTGGATGCCGAGATCCATCGGGCCTCCTCTGACTCGAGAGTCGTGACGGGGATCAGTCGGCCCAGGGGCCGATGCCCCCGATGCGGTTGGCGGTGATGTGGATGACGTGACCCGCGGGCGGGTTGTCGAACGGCGGGAACTTCACACCGGGGCCCACGTAGGTCTCGGCGAGCCGCTGGAGCAACTCGGGCGCTCCGCCCTCGACGAGCCGAGCGGTGCCCTGCACGATGAGATAGTTGGCCATGCCCACCGGGTTCGCCCCGGACGCCTCCACGGTGAGCGCCACCCTGGAGTCACGGGCGATGTTGGTGACTTTGCGGCCACCCATCAGGTGGCCGACCACGATGTCGTCGCCATCGAGACCGATCCACACCACGCTGACCTGCGGACTGCCGTCGGGATTGATGGTCGCCAAGTGGCCGAGCCGACCTGCGGTGAGCGCATCCCGGGAATCGGACGTGAGCGTGACGGGTGACATGTTGTCAACCTTGGCATAGACAGACAGGTCTGTCTATGCCAAGGTTCAAGGCCGACACCCGAGGATTGGATCTCGATGACGAGCCCGCTTCACCCCGAGCCTCCCCGAGACCGCATGCTGCGCGTGGCTGGCGAACTCTTCTACGAGCATGGCTTCCAGGCCGTCGGAATCGACCTCGTCATCGAACGCGCTGGTGTCGCCAAGGCGACGCTTTACCGGCACTTCCCCACCAAGGACGATTTGATCGCCGAGGTGCTCACCCGCGCCAATCAGGGCTTCTGGATTTGGCTCGACAGTGTCATCGACGAAGCCCCCACGCCGCGCGACGCGCTCGTCGCGGTGTTCGATGCCGTCGCGTCGCTCGCCGCGAGCCCGAACTGCCTCGGCTGTATGTTTCAGGTCACGGCTGCGGAGTTCCCCAACAGCACCCACCCCGGCCATGGCGTCGCTCTCGCACACAAGAAGGCCGTTCGGTCACGGCTCCTCCGGCTCGCGAAGGCCTCCGATCTCGACTCTCCCGCCGAACTCGCCGACGCGCTTCTCATGCTGATGGATGGAGCCTTTGCGGCCAGTCGCATGTATGGCCCGAGGAACCACTCGCGCAACGTCGGCCGCGCCGCGAGACGGCTCATCGAGGCACACTCGGCCGCCGTCGTTTCCGCCTCCACCAGATGACTTCGATCGTCGCCGCGATCAACGCGACGACGGCGACGATCCACCCGACGGCACGACCCCGACCGACGCGAACAGGACCGTCACTCCCGACTTCCACGAGGTCGACGAACAACCGCCGCTGAGCACCGGCCTTCACGTCATCGCCGCGGTACCAGCCGTGGTAGATCATCCACGTCGACCCAAGCGCATCGAAGAACTCCTGCCCACCAGGCCCGCGCGCGAACCGGGTCGAACTGAGCCACGGTTCGCCGTCGGTGATCCGTGCACAGGGCCCAGCGGGCGAGTCACATCGGGCGACACCGATCGCGTAGTTGACCGAGTCCCACGCGTTGGCCGAGTAGAAGAGGTACGCAGCGTGGTCGTCGACGAGCATCGACGGCCCTTCGATCAGGTTGCCCTCCCAGCCCGGCTCCGCCGCCAGAAGGCGGTGGAACGGTTCGATGACCTCGAGGCCGTCTTCGCTCAGTCGCGCCGACCAGATCGACGTCTCGAATCCGCAGCAGTTCCCGTCGTTCTTGAACAGCAGCCAGCGCTGCCCATCGAGATCGGCGACCACGGACGGGTCGATCGTTCCACCGAGATCCTCCTGGCAAACCATCGGCGCCGCCGAGTCATCGACGAACGGGCCCGCCGGAGTCGCCGAGGTTGCCCGCGAAACGCACTGCATCGACGTACCGGCCACCCGCGTCGAGTAGTAGAGGACGTAGCCGTCCGACAGCTTCGCGGCGGCAGGCGCCCACACAAACCCGGGTTCCGCCCAGGCAGGGAGAACAGGGAGCGCGTCCCCGAGGTCGTCGGCTCCCACCCGGTTGAGGTGCACCCGCCAGGCAGGGATGTTCGCATCCGCCGTGTTCGTCGAAAACGCATAGAGGTCGTCACCGACGCGGATTGCCGCGGCATCCGCGAAATCCCCGTTGACCACCGGCGTGCCGGCGACGAGTCCCGAGACGGCCCGGAGCTGGGTTCGCGTCGAGTCGATGTCGTTGTCGAGCACGTCGAGACCGCGCAGCACTGCCCGCACGACGGGGTCCGCGTCACGGCCGCGGGAGGAGTCGTTCGCAGAGTCAGCGCACGACATCATCGACAGCGCGAGCACCATGTGCCACATCGCTGCGATTCCTCGGGAACGGCGCCGCGTCGAACTCAGCAAGAATCTCCTCGCCCACAGACATCGTCTCGGCTGTCACCGCAGCGTACGGTGGCGCATGGGTCTGAGTGTCGCGTTGATACGAGCAGTCGGTGGGGCAACAGCGATGAAGATGGCGGAACTGCGAGCGGCGCTTACCGACGCCGGGCTGGTCAGCGTGGCCACACTGCAGGTCGCCGGCAACGTCGTGTTCGACGAAGCGCTGAGCGGAGTCGACGATCCGGCGAAACTTGTTCGCGAGACCGTCCGTCGGCGTTTCGGTCACGATCTCGCCGTCATCGTGAGATCGCACGATGACCTGACCGATGCCATGCGTCGACATCCCTTCCTCGACGACGCCGCTCCCTCGCGGGTTTCGATCGCATTCCTGGACGAGCCACCTTCTCCCGAGCTCGCCGCCACCGTCGATCACGATCGATTCGAAGTCGAACGGTTCGCCGTGAGCGGAGCCGAGATCTTCCTGTGCCATCCCGATGGTCAGGGCACGTCCAAGCTGACGCTCGCGTGGCTCGAACGCCGGCTCAGCGTGGTCGGCACCGCCCGCAACGTGAACACGATCAACAAGCTGATCGAGATGACCACGCCGACGTGACTCGCCTCGGTCAGCGCTGCAGTTCGATTGTCGAGTTCGCCGATTCCACTGCCTCAGCGACACTTCGACCAGTGTCGATCGACACGCTGGTGGGCCAGGCTTCGAATCGCCCTCGCATCGCGCGTGCGACCGCGACCGTCGCCTCCGACGGGTCCACTCCTGCAGCCAGTCGGGCGACGATCCGCCGATCACACTCGGCATCCGGAGCGACGCATCGAAGCTCGACCAAGGGCGTGACCGCCGACGTCGCCACCGACCGGGCGAGATGGCGGTGCCGTTCACTCGCCCACGTGGCATCCAAGACCACCGACTCCCCGCGGCGAAGCAGCACGTTGGCCCGCTCGATCATTCGCTCGTAGGTCAGGTCGACGTTGGTGTCGGAGTACCGGTCGACGCCCATTGTCCCGTCAACGGCGACCGACGAATCGTCCGACCGGATCTCGTCGGTTCGCAACACCACCGCGCCGAGCCGTTGCCCGATGTCTGCAGCGACGGTGGACTTTCCGGTCCCCGGCGCGCCGCCAACCACGATGAGCCTCACTCGGCCGGCTTCGAGATGTTTCAGGCACAGTGCCTGGAGCCGCTCGACGGTGTCGTCGGCAGTGCTGCGGTCCTGAGCGGCGCGAAGCGCTGAGACCTTGGCTCGAACGTGCGCCCGGTAGGCGATGTAGTGGTGCAGCAGTGACAACGACCACGAGTCGGCGGAGAGCTCCCGGTAGTGATCGAGAAACACCGCTGCCGCCGCGGGGTGTCCGAGACGTTCCAGATCCATGGCGAGAAACGCAACGTCGAGGAGCACGTCCCCCCAACGAAGCTCATCGTTGAAGTCGAGACAGTCGATGATCCGCGGACCGTCGTCGAGCACGAAAATGTCCTCGGCCATCAGGTCACCGTGGCCATCGCGAATATGGCCCTGCGCTCGCCGTAGCTCAAACAGCGGTTCCCGGCCTTCCAGAAACTCGATCGCCAGTCGCTCGATGCGCTCCTGGACCGAGGGCTCGATGAGTCCCACCGGAAGCGCTTCCATCTGGGCGAACCCGTCGATCCATCGTTGGCGCACCACGTCGCGCCTGCCCACCAGTTCCATCGTGGGGTCGGGCACGGATCGCTCGTGAAGCATCACCACCTGGCGCGCCACAGCGTGCAGCGCACCGGTGACGTCCTGTCCGCCGGCAAGGAGCTCGCGCAACCGTCGCTCCGTCGGCAGGCGGCGCATGACCAGCATGGTGTCGCAGACAACGCCGTCCTCTCCCGCGACGTCGGCTGTTCCGAAGTAGACGTCAGGAGCAAGCCGGCGATTCAGTTCGAGCTCGCGGCGACATGCTCGACCGCGACTCCGGTGTGGAGAAGTCGAGAAACCCGAAGTCGACGGGCTTCTTGATCTTGAACACGCGGTCCCCGATGAAGACCAGGAGCGCCGAGTGCGTCTCCGCGAACTCCGGGCTGATCGGCCCCGAACCCTCACACATCGCCGATGGCCACATCCAAGCATCATGGTCGCTCCGCGAGCGCCGGTGTGCGTGGCGAGGGCGGACAGTTTCATCTCACCACTCGACGACGGACCGACCGCTGATCAGAGACCCGGTGACGGGGCGCTCCGGCGACCGATGACCTGATTGCAGGAGTCGATGGCGCGGTACAACGCCTGCACCTTCGGGGTCATCGACTCGATCGCCTCGTTGAGCGCCGGCTGAGTCTTCGGGTAGGCGCCGGTGCCGCTCCACACACCGATCCGACCGTTGAAGTTGATGCACTCCTTGCGGATCGTGGCGATCGTCGCCGCGTTCAGGTTTTGCGGCGTGATGTTGAAGATCGGGAGCACACCCTTTGCCTTCTGAGAGCGGGCGTAGTCGAGTGAGCGCCTCGTGGCGATCCCGCCGGTCGCCGACTCATACACCTGCACCGTGGGGATGAAGTGCGCGCGGACGCCGAGCTGATCGAGGTGCGTGGTCACCCGGCTGCGGACAGCCAACTGCATGAACCCGAGCGGACTGTCGGGCTTGCCGTAGTTAGCGTTGACCGAGGCGACCTGGCTCGGGGTGCGGGCGGGAATCGCAGTGTTGACGTCCTCGATGGTCCACGAGACACCGCGCGTCTCGTGTGGCAGCGGAGCGACGACGCCCCAGTTGTCCGAGAACGTGAAGTCGTTGCGGAGGCCGAGGTCGTTGGCGAAGCCCATGTTGGTGCGGGCCCACTTGAAGCACGTGTTCTTCGGCGGAAAGACCATCCGCATCGACTGCGGCATGAACAGCAGGACGTTCGGGTTGCAGCCCAGCTTCGGCTTGGGGGTTGTCGTTGGGGCTGGCTTTGGCTTCGCCGCTGACGGCGGAGCGACCGGTGCCGGGGTGTTCGGTGTCGGGGTGTTCGCCGGGGTGTTCGCCGGGG
>JAIBBP010000077.1 GCA_019694615.1 Microthrixaceae bacterium
CGTTGCGTGACTGAAGTCGAGGCCCGAGATCTCTCCCGCCTGCCCCGAGAGCATCTCGGGAACGTCAACGTCGTCGGAGAATCCGACGGTGTGGACCAGTCGGTGGACACCGTTGCCCAGGTCCTCGTACGTGAGGCGGTCGGAGCCGACGACGTAGGGAACGTTGGCGACGCGAACGGCCAGCACGACGACCGACTTCGGCAGCACCGACGCGTGTCGGAGGTGCGATGACAGCGCTTGGGGTACCAGGTCGGGGTTGGAGCCGAGGTACACGCCGACGCCGGGGCCTCGCATGATCGGATGAGACTCGAGGTCGGCCACGAAATCGAGCAGTCGACGGTTGCGGTGCTCGATCCGTTCAGCGGTGATCTTGCGGCCGGCGAACCAGGTGGTGAGCACGATGAGGAAGCCACCGCCGATGACGAGCGGTACCCAACCGCCGTCCGGAATCTTGGTGAGGTTCGCACCGAGGAACCCCAGGTCCAGCACCATGAACAGTGCACAGAGAGGCAGGGCTCTGGCAGGACTCCATCCGAACCGGGTACGAGCGACGCGGTAGAAGAGCACGGTGGTGATTGCCATCGTTCCGGTGACCGCGAGGCCGTACGCCGCCGCGAGGTTGGACGACGTCTCGAAGTAGACGACGAGCGCGACGCAGGCAGCGAGCAGTAGCCAGTTGATGGCCGGCACGTAGATCTGGCCTTCCTCGCTGTCCGATGTGTGGGTGATGCGAACGCGAGGCAGGTAGCCGAGTTGCACGGCTTGGCGGGTCAGGGAGAACGCCCCGGAGATCAACGCCTGTGACGCGATGACCGTGGCGCAGGTTGCCAGCACCACGAGCGGCCACAGCGCCCAGTCCGGAGCCATCTCGTAGAACGGATGCTCGATCGGATCGCCGGTGTTCGCCAGCATCATCGCACCCTGTCCGAAGTAGTTGAGCAGGAGCGCGGGGAGCACGAGGCCGTACCAGGCGAACTTGATAGGTCTCGGACCGAAGTGGCCCATGTCGGCGTAGAGCGCCTCGCCGCCGGTGACGACGAGGAACACCGATCCGAGGACGAGGAAACCGAGGGTTCCGTTGTTGACCATGAACAGTGCCGCGTAGTGCGGGGACAGGGACTTGAGCACCGCCGGGTCATCGGAGAGGTGTGAGATGCCGAGGGCCCCCAGGACGAGGAACCAGAGGATCATGATCGGGCCGAACACTTTGCCAACCGCCGCGGTGCCACGCTTCTGCACGGCGAAGAGCGCGACGAGGATCACGACGGCGATGGGGATGATGTAGTCGTTGAGGCTGTCGGTCTTGACCTTCACCCCCTCGACCGCGGACAACACCGAGATGGCTGGCGTGATCATGCCGTCGCCGTAGAGGAGAGACGCGCCGAACAACCCGAGCAGCACCAGCCAACGCGTCGAGCCCTCCAGGACCGAACCCGACGGCCGGACGAGCGCGGTGAGGGCCAGGATTCCGCCCTCGCCCTGGTTGTCGGCCCTCATCACGAACAGCAGGTACTTGATCGAGATGATGATGACGAGTGACCACACGACCAGCGACAGGAGGCCGAGGACGTTCGCCTCATCGACGACGAGGTGTCGGCCGTGGTGCTCGTGGAACGACTCGCGCAGGGCGTAGAGCGGGGACGTCCCGATGTCGCCGAAGACGACGCCGAGCGCTCCGACTGTGAGCGCCTTGATGGAGGAGCCGTGGTCGCGGCCGGGGGTTCGAGACATTGTCGGTGATCCTAGGGAGTTGCCGAATCTACGAAGTCGATCCGAGTGCCTCGATGGTTCGACCCAGCAATCGGGTCAGCACTTCGTAGGCCATTTGTTGGCGACGGTCGCTCGGGTCCGGCGTCGGGGCGAATCCGGATTCGTCGACGTCGAGACGCGTGCCGATGACGAGTCGGGCATCGTTGACGCTCCGCATGAACGCGTTGAGCTCGTCCTCGGTGCAGCTCTTTCGGTCGAGCATGTCGTCGACGACATCGAGCGCAGCGAGCCGCCGCTCGATGAGCTCGCCCCGCATCAGCACGTCCCAGCCGGCGTTACGGTCGGCGTCCGATCCGTACGCGGACGGGAAGAGCCGGGCGATGGCGGGGTCGTCGGTGCTCAGGATCGCCCGAAGGTCCTCGGCAGCCTCGCGCACCAGAAGTCGGTCGACCATGCTCCAGCGGAGCGAGTAGGAGCCGTCGCGCCGGTGGCGGATGCGGGTGACGAACATGTCCTCACAGTCTGCTGCGAGTCGTCCGATCGTGGCTACCCATTCGATCTCTTCGGCGGCCGGAGCGGCGTCGCTGGCGCTCGCTCCCATTGCCGTCGACCAGATGGCTGCGAGCAACGCCGAGGACTGGGCGAGCTCGACGAGTTCGTCGTGGCCGAGTTCGCCGAAATCGATGAGCCGCAGCGTTGTCGTCGATGCGTCATTCAGGAGATTCTCGACCTCGCTCCGAGTCAGCTCCCGGTCCTCCGTCGAGATCGTGAGGTCGTCGGGAAACGGCGTGGCGCCGGCGCGAAGTCGGTTGGTCATTAGACGTCTCGCCTCGGGTGGAACGTCGATCACGAAGAAGTCCTCTTCTCGAATGACCCACCCCTCGTGTGCGTCGTCATCGCCGCCACTCACGCGGCTCATGTCAGTCGTCCTGCTGCATGGTCGCCCACAGGCCGTGCTCGTGCAGCCGGAACACGTCGCGCTCGGCGGACTCGCGCGCTCCAGAGCTGACGACGGCGCGACCGTTGACGTGAACCTGCATCATCAGCTCGTGAGCCTTCGCCTCGCTGAACCCGAAGAGCTTGCGAAAGACGAACGCGACGTACTCCATCAGGTTGATCGGGTCGTTCCAGACGATGACGACCCAGGGTCGTTCGATGTCAATGTCGACGTCGGGCTCCAACAGCCCGATCGGCGAACTGGTCTCGATCCCGGGCGAACTCATGGCACAGGCGTCGTGGTGACGCCAGCCGTTGGGCGAGGCGCCGGCACGCCGGCAGGGTCGACCGCGGAGACGAACGCAAAGCGAAGCGCCAGGACCCACACGAGAACCGACCCGGCGACATGGAAGCCCACCATGAGGGCGGGGACGCCGCTGAAGTACTGGACGTAGCCGAGCGCCCCCTGCGCGACGATCACCGCGAGGAGCTGGGTCGCCGCAACCGAGGCCGGCCCCGACCGCCCACGGACTCGAACCGCCGTCACCACGGTCGCGAGGCAGAGGAGCCAGACGAGCACCGAGTGCGCCCGAACGACGCTCCCGAGGTCGAGGGGAAGCCGTTCGACCACGTGTTCGACGCCGTTGCCGTCGGGCACCGCTCCGGGGTGCTTGCTGGAGGAGGTCGCCACCGACCCGCTGACCAGCACCGCAGTCCCGAGACCGACGAGCACTTTGGCCTCCGTTGTCCACCGGCGGCCCGACCGAAGTGAGGAGCCAGCTGGCTCGCGCCCGCCATCGACCGCGGTGTCTGCGGCGGTGTCGCCGGCTCGGTTCATGAGAACGACTGCGGCCCAAACCAGCACCATCGACACCAGAAAGTGCAGCGCGACCACGGAGTACTTGAGGTCGCTCAGCGTGACGAACGCGCCGATAATGATCTGGGCGACAACGCCCCCGACGAGAAACCACGACCACAGGGTGAGGTCGCGACGCCGTGGGAGACGGCGCATCGAGCCGAGGACGGCGAGACCGACTGCAACCGACACCAGGCCGGTGATGAGCCGGTTGATGAACTCGATCATCGCGTGGAACTCGAGTGGGGCGATCGGTTTGCCCTCCTCGCACAACGGCCAGTCGGTGCATCCCAGGCCCGAACCGGTGAGGCGAACCGATGCACCGGTGACGATGATCAGCGCGAGACCGGCCAGCGCGAGGTGGGTGATCCGAAGGTACTGACGGGGGGTCGGCCGAAACCGATCGGCGAGCAACACGGCGCCACCGTAGGTCCCCGGCGCTGTCGCGGACCAGACCCGTCGGCCGGCGTCGGAGCGCACGTGCGGAATATCCCGAGAGGGTCCGAGATGACCTGTCGGAGTGGCGATGCCCGATGACCCGGCGCATTGGCCATGTCCATCGGAGCGGGCCTACCCTTCGACCTGTGTCGTCAGCGATCGCGTCTCCGGTGACTTCGGCCCGTGTCGCGCCGAGCATTTCCGCCAAGGTTGGCGGTTACATCGCCCTCACGAAGCCCCGCATCATCGAGTTGCTTCTCATCAGCACGGTGCCGACCATGGTTGTCGCCGAGCGAGGGCTCCCGAGCGTTTGGCTGATGGTCGCGACGGTGATCGGCGGCACGCTGTCCGCCGGCGGTGCCAACGCCATCAACATGTACGTCGATCGTGATATCGACGCCCTGATGGACCGTACCAAGGGTCGTCCGCTCGTCACGGGTGTTATGACACCCCGCGCGGCTCTGACGTTCGCGATCGCGATAGAGGCGTTGTCGTTCGGCTTCCTGTGGGTCTTCGTGAACCTGATCTCCGCCGTGCTCGCCGTGTCTGCGTGCCTGTTCTACGTGTTCGTCTACACGCTCTGGCTCAAGCGCACATCGGAACGGAACATCGTGATCGGCGGTGCTGCCGGTGCCGCTCCCGTGCTCATCGGTTGGACGGCCGTCACCGGTCGGCTCGATTGGGCGCCGGTCGTGCTGTTCGCAGTGATGTTCTACTGGACGCCACCTCACTTCTGGGCGTTGGCGATCAAGTACAAGGACGACTACTCCCGGGCCGACGTTCCGATGCTGCCGTCGGTTGCGGCCTACGCCACCGTCGCCCGGAAGATCGTTGCCTACACGGTGGTCGTCGTCGCGCTCACCGTGGTCTTCGGAGTCGTTGCCGAACTCGGAGCCGTCTATCACGTGTCCGCCGGTGTGCTCGGGGCTGCGTTTCTCTGGCTGGCGGTCAAGGTGCAACGCACCGAGTCGCCGGCCATGGCCATGCGCCTGTTCACCTACTCCATCACCTACATCACCCTGCTTTTCGGGGCGATGGCGGCCGACGTACTGGTGAGGTTCGGTGCCTGAGGCCACGATCAGGGTCCGAGTTGACGTCGGCCCGATAGCGTGTCGGTTTTCCACCACCGCTCGCCGTCGCAGTAGTGTCGGCCGTCGCGGTGCCGTGGGCATCGCGCGTCGCCACGACGCGATGTCCCTCTGTTTGAACGTCCACGAGCCTCGAGGCATCACATGGCAATGACCGAGACCCGACCTGAAGCTGCCACTCACAGCAGCGGCGCCGACCAGTCAGCTTCGCCGCGCACGCAGCCCACGCCGGTCGAGCAGGTTCTCGGCTCCGGCGATCACAAGATCATCGGGCGGGTTCTCATCGGAGCGTCCCTGGTGTTCGTTGCCAGCAGCCTCCTCGTGGCCTCGCTGGTCAACCTCCACGCTGCGAGTGGCAACGATCTCCTCGAAGCAACAGTGGCGAACCGCTTCGGTATCAACAGCCCGATCGCTCTCCTGTTGTGCGGTGCTCTGCCCCTGGTTCTCGGCTTGGCCTTCTATCTGGTGCCACTGCAGTTGGGATCACCGGCGCTGGCCTTCCCCCGGGCCGCGGCCCTTTCGTTGTGGGGCTGGTTGTTCGGTGCCGTGATGTTCACGGTCGCACTGCTCGCCAAGGGTTCCTACGGCGGCTCGAGCCTCAAGATGAGTCTGCTCGGCCACGTAAGCGTCGGTCTCCTGATCGTGTCGCTCCTTGTGGGGGTGGTATCGGTGATGACCACCGTCGTCAGCCACCGGCCTGCTGGGATGACTATCTCCCGAGTGCCGTTCTTCTCTTTCTCGATGCTGGTCACGGGCGCCGTGTGGCTCGCCACCCTGCCGGTGGTCCTCGCCTCGATCACCGTGTGGCAGATTCGTCACCCCGGCGTCGGCGACCTGGAGTTGAGCGCCTTCCCTGCGATCGAGTGGGTGTTCCACCAGCCGGCGATCTACATCGCGGCGATTCCGTTGCTCGGCATCATCCTCGATGTCGCTGGCGCAGTGAGCGGCCAGCGTCAGCGGCTCTACACCACGTCGCAGGGCCTGATCATCGCATTCGGCGCACTGTCGTTCGGTCCGTGGGCCCAGAGTTTCGAGAGCCGCGAGACGCTTCTGTGGGTGGCTTCGGCCGTCATCATCGCCCTCCCCGCCCTCGCTGCCCTGGGTGGTGCGGTCGAGACGCTTCGTCGGGGCAAGCTCGTCGTCACCGGCGGCCTGGTGCTCAGCGTCTCGGCGATCCTCGTGCTTCTGCTCGCCACGGTCGCCGGTGCCTTGCAGGGTCTGTCAACCGTCGGGTCGGGGCAGGGCTTCGATCTCGTGCAGGGCGCGTTCGGCAGCAGCGGTTCCGAAGGTGTCGGTCCGGGCGTCGCTACCGGGCAGTTCTACCTGGTGATCGCCGCCGTGGTGATCGGTGCGCTCGGGGCGGTGTTCCACTGGGGATCACGACTCGTTCCGGTCGGCCTGCCGAAGGGGGCCGGCCTTGGGTTGGCACCGCTTGCCCTAGTCGGCGGTCTCGCCTTCGGACTGGGCCACGTCATCGTGGGAATCGCCCTCCCCGACGAGAGCGGCGTCGAGGCCCTGCTCTCGGTCACAGGCATCGGTGGCATCATCCTTGCGGTCACCGCCTACGCGGCGTTCGCCGTGTTCGTCGCTGGTGCGGCCGGCAAGGGAGCCCCCGTCGACAACGATGCGGCACCCGAGTCGACCGGCGGGACGCTCGAATGGGCGACTCAGCTCGCCGATGTCTCAACGGTCGAGAGCGAATACCCCGTCCAAGACCTCCGCGACTCCACGAGTACCGAAGGAGCCAACTGATGGCACTCGTCCCGGCCACCCTCACGGCACCGCCGTTGCCGCGGCGTCGGCAGCTCCTGTTCGGCACGACGTTCGCCGCAGCGGGCGTAGCAATGTTCCAGCTCGCTCTCGTGGGTATGTACCTCGCCGAGCGAGCCGGTCACCGCAATGTCTGGCTGACCGAGAACGCCATCCCGCTGACGCAGCCGAACATGCAACTCGGTTCGCTCGTCCTGGGTTCGATCTTCGTTCAGTGGGCCGTTTGGGCGATCGCTCGCAACGAACGGGGCCAGGCTTACCTGGGCCTGGGCCTCACGCTGCTGATGGGTGCCTCGGTGCTCAACCAGACGACCTTTCTGTGGACCACGGTCGCCCTTCGCATGGATCAGCTCGAAGGCCCGCTGTTCTATGCGGTCACCGGCACCAACTTCGCCATCATCGCCGCGGCGATGCTGTTCGTTCTGCTGATGGGCATTCGCACCCTCGGTGGTCAGTTCTCCTCGCGCCTGCCCGACGGTGTGTCGGCCGCGGCGCTGTTTTGGCATGTGTCCGTCGTCCTGTACTCGGTGGTGTGGCTCGCCGTGTACATCATGAAGTAACCGGAGTCTCAGATGCTCACACGTGGTGCCAAGACGTTCTTCGGGCTGGCCTTCGCCGCCCTGCTGGGCGGCATCGTCTACGGCGTCATCACCAACGGCTTCGCCCATGACGGCGTGGCAACGGTGCTGACCGGTGACGGAGCGGTCGACGCAGTCCTCGGGCCGATCACGCTCGGCTACAAGGGCGGCGTCGGCGACCAGCTCGGCTACTCACTTTTCATGGGATTCGCCGTGTCCGCGTTCGGCATGGGCTTCGCTGCGCTCGCCTTCCGCGACGGCGACCCTGAGGCGCTCGCCGAGCTCGCCAACGCCGACGCCGTTCCGCCGGTCTCCGAACCCAACGACCTCAGCCAGTGGCCGATCGCCACGGCGTTCTCGGCCGCAGTGCTGACGCTGGGCCTGGCCGTCAACCCGGTGTTGTTCACGATCGGTGCCGGCGCCCTCGGTATCTGCGCCGTCGAGTGGGCGATCAAGGCGTGGTCCGAGCGTGCCACCGGTGACCCAGAGGTCAACCGCACGATTCGCAATCGCATGATGTATCCGGTGGAGTTGCCGGTCGCCGGCCTGATTCTCGTCGCGATCATCGTCTTCTCCTTCTCCCGGATCCTGCTCACGCTGTCCAAGGAGTCGGCGGTGTGGGTCGCGAGCGGAATCGGCCTGCTGATGTTCCTGGTAGCGGTGCTCATAGGCACCCGCCCCCAGGTCCGACGCAACGTGGTTGTGGCGACGGTGATCGTCGGCGCCCTCGCCGTCATAGGACTTGGTATCGCGGGGGCCGTCAACGGCGAGCGCGAGATCGAGCCGCACCATGGCGAAGAAGGCCATGCTGCCGCCGTGATCGACGGCGTCGCGAACTACTCAACCGGTCGCTCCCTGGGAGAA
>JAIBBP010000229.1 GCA_019694615.1 Microthrixaceae bacterium
CGACGTTGTCGAGGAAGTAGCGGTCGTGGGTGATCGCCACCACCGTGCCGGCGTAGTCGCCGAGGAAGCGCTCGAGCCACGCGACCGACTCGGCGTCGAGGTGGTTGGTGGGCTCGTCGAGGAGGAGGAGATCGGGGCGGCTCAGCAGGAGCCGGCACAGCGCGACACGTCGCTTCTCACCACCAGACAACTGCGTCACGTCGGCGTCGGAAGGCGGACAGCGCAGCGCGTCCATGGCGATCTCGACGTTTCGTTCGAGATTCCACGCGTCGGCCGCAGTGATCTTGTCCTCGAGTTCGGCCTGCATGGCGCCGACCTTCTCGTAGTCGGCGTCGGGCTCACCCCACATCGCCATGACTTCGTTGTAGCGAGTGATCAGGTCGCGGACGGGCCCTACGCCTTCCATCACGTTGCCGATGACGTCGAGGCTCGGGTCGAGATGAGGTTCCTGCTCGAGCAGGCCGACAGTAAACCCGGGAGTGAGCCGCGCCTCGCCCGTGTACTCCGTGTCGACTCCGGCCATGATCTTGAGAATCGACGACTTGCCGGCTCCGTTGCCGCCGATCACTCCGATCTTCGCTCCCGGGAAGAAGGAGAGGGTGACGTCCTTGAGGATGTCGCGGTCAGGCGGATAGAACCGGCTGACTTTGCGCATCGTGAAGATGTACTGGGCGTTCATGGGCGGCGATCCTATTGCCGCGTCCTTATCGGGCCGATGATCGGTGCGCCTGACCTTGAACGCGAAGAAGGCCCGACACTGGGTCGGGCCTTCTTCTCGCTGTCGAGCGTGTCGACTACTTCTTGGCCGGTGCCTTCTTTGCCGGCGCCTTCTTCGCTGGCGCCTTCTTCGCTGGCGCCTTCTTGGCCGGCGCCTTGGCCGGCGCCTTCTTGGCGGGCGCCTTCTTGGCCGGTGCCTTCTTGGCCGGTGCCTTGGCGGGGGCCTTCTTGGCAAGTGCCTTGGCGGGGGCCTTCTTGGCCGGTGCCTTCTTGGCCGGTGCCTTGGCGGGGGCCTTCTTAGCTGGAGCCTTGGCGGGGGCCTTCTTCGCTGGAGCCTTGGCCGGTGCCTTCTTCGCGGGTGCCTTCTTCGCGGGCGCCTTCTTCGCGGGCGCCTTCTTCGCGGGCGCCTTCTTCGCAGGTGCCTTCTTCGCGGTTGCCTTCGTAGCCAACGTTGCCTCCTCGGCGGGCTGTGCTGTTGCTTGGTTGTCTAGCAGTTCGGTCGAAGACGTCAGCGGATCCGTCGCACGCGACGGACGCCGACGACGGCTTCGACGTTGGGTCCCGCCTTCGGTCATCGTCGACTCGACGACATCCACGGTTGTCGATGGTTCGACGACCTCGGCAGTTTCGAGCAGTGCGAGATCGATACCTCGATGTGAGGTGTCGAATGACTGCACGACGAAGGAACGCCGCTCACCGAGTGAGAGCACCTCGCGGGGCCCTCGTGGTGGAGGCGTTCCCATCGCTTTGAGCGGCACGTAACAACGAGCGTCACCGACCGTGACGTACGCGCCATGGGAACTGAACTCGACGACCTCACCCTCGACGACTCCGCCGATCGGGTACTCGGTGACGAACTGCACGAAAGGAAGAGACTCGTTGACCGGCGGGCGCACCGCGGTCTTCAGCTTCGGCCTAGCCCCCGGTGGTGGGCTGGTGGGAACGGGCATCGGCAACGATGCCTCGGGTGATGCCTTCGGCGCTCGCCCGCGCTTTCGGGGTGCCTCGGCCTCGGCAACAGGTGTGGCCTTCTTGCGCGAGCGTCCGCTGTCGGAACCGGACCCAGCTGTCGCGGCGTCAGTGTTCTTGGCCGACGTACGTTGCTTCGACTCGCGAACAGCGCGCCGACTCACCGGCCCGCGCACCGGCGTGCGGTTCACGAACACCCAGCCGATCGGCGGGACCGGCTTTCCGCCGACGAGGCGGCCCTCGTCGAAGAGCCACTCGAACGTCCCGTGGAACTCCTGGAACGAATCGTTGGAGAACACGTTCGCGTTCGCCTTGTCGGCGATCTGCAGAATGAACGCATCGCCGCGGCCGATCGCTCCTGCCGGCGGCGTCACGAGATCTCCATCGAGGACCGCCTGCTCGTAGCGTGCGCTCTCGGAGGCGTCGATGCGATGTCCGAACGTCGCGTCGACGACAACGATGACGTGGTCGTGTGGTCGTTCGGCGATGAACGCCGTGACGGCGTCGTCGAGCTGCTGAAGGTTCGGCATCGTGCGGCCTTCGGTCGCGATGTTCGAACCGTCGACGACGAGTGTGGTGTCGGTCATGTGTGAGAAGCGGCGGGCGTGTCGGGAAGTGAGAACCGCGGGCCGTCGTAGTGTGCAGGCGGTGTTCGACGCGGTGTTCTTCGACTTCGGTGGTGTGATCTTGTCTTCGCCTTTCGAGGCGTTCGCAGTCTATGAGCAACGCGCGGGGCTTCCACCGGATGCTGTGCGGACGATCAACGCGACGAACGCTGATCACAACGCGTGGGCGCGATTCGAACGTAGCGAGATCGGTATCGACGAGTTCGTTGCGGCGTTCGAGGCCGAATCGCGCGACCTTGGTTACGACCTCAGCGGAGCGGACGTGCTCGCGTGTCTCGACGGCGAGCTCCGTGCCGAGATGGTCGATGTCGTGCGGAAATGTAGCGAGCACTACACAACGGCGCTCCTCACGAACAACGTGATCTCGATGGAGTCGACCGAGCGATTCGTTGACGTGTTGTCGTACTTCGACGTGATCGTCGAGTCGTCCAAGGTGGGCGTGCGCAAGCCCCAGGACGAGTTCTACGAGATGGCCTGCGCGCTCGCCGGCGTCGAGCCGGAGGGCGTCGTCTTTCTCGACGACCTCGGCGTGAACCTCAAGCCGGCTCGGGCGATGGGCATGACCACCATCAAGGTTGGCGCCGACTACCGCATCGCGATTGCCGAGCTCGAACACCACCTCGGCATCTCACTTCGATAGCTCGGGAGTCGGCAACGACAGAGTCCGGCGGGTGGGGGCCTCGTTCCCGACGATGTCGGCCACGGCCAGGACGGCAACCGTTGGGCGAATCGCCCGGGATTCGGTACTGTCCCCAACGACGGCCGTACGGGCGGCAAGTGCGGAGGATGTGATGAGGCGGAACTGGGGCAAGGTTGCGGCGTTCGCCGCGCTCGCAGCGGTGTTCGTGGCGGTGCCCGGGGTGGGCGACGTCGCGGAGGCGCAGGCCGGATGGCAGTCAGGCGACGGGCTCATCGGCAACCGGATCTGGGCCGACACCGACGGCGACGGCATCCAGGACCCGAACGAGTCCGGCCAGGAAGGAGTGGTGGTCGACCTCTACTCCGACACCAACCAACACCTTGCTCGCGGCGCCAGCGGCCCGGGCGGCTGGTGGGGCTACCCGAACCTCACCACCGGCCGCTGCTACGTCGTCTTCGTCCAGCTCCAGGGCGGCCAGGCGAACTCGCCTCGCCAAGCCGGCACCGACATGACCAAGGACTCCGACTTCGGCACCGACAGCCGGACCCGCGTGTGCCTCACCGCAGACAGCCCGGTGCGCACTGACGTCGACGCCGGCTTCACGGTGCCGAACCTCCCGTTCTGGGCCCGCGGCAACGCTGGGCTCGGCAACCGGGTGTGGAACGACCTCGACCGCGACGGCATCCAGGACCCGGGCGAGCCCGGCCTCGAAGGGATCCCGCTCGTCATCGACGCACTCGGCGACGGGGACGGGGACAACAACATCGCCGGGCACTCGGGACCGGGCGGGTGGTACGGCCTCACCGGACTGACGCCCGGTTGCTACAAGGTGAAGGTCGAGCTGACGAACTGGAGGGTGACCCCCGAGTTACGCGGCACCGACACGCATCGCGACTCCGACCTCATCCGCGACCTGCGCAGCGGTTTTTCGGGTCACGGCGCCAGCGACCCGATTTGTCTCGGCGACGGGCAGGTGAACACTGGCGTCGACATCGGCCTTCACGCCCTCGAACTCCTCCCCGATCCCGGCCTCGACCAGTTCGTGCCGCTTGGCGACGTCACGTCGATCGCTGCGGGCTACTTCACCACATGCGCGAGCCTGGCGAACGGACGCGTCCGGTGCTGGGGTGCCAACAACGCCGGCCAGGCGGGTCACGAACCCAACGAGTTCACCGAGGTCAGCCACGCGGTGGAGGTCGACGGGGTGGATGCGTCGTCGGTGTCCGCTGGCGCCAACGGTCACTGCGCGCTCCGGCTGAGCGGCGATGTGGGGTGCTGGGGGATCAACGACGGATGGGGCCTGCACTGGGTGCCACCGGCGTCGCTGGGCACTGATGGCGCGGTCGGCATCGACGGCGGCACGTACAGCGGTTGCTCGGTGCGTTCGGACGGCACCGCTCGCTGCTGGGGCTTCAGCTGGCTCGGCCAGCTCGGCGACGGGCTCCCGGCGACCGGCGGTGAGGGCAGCTGGAAATATCCCGTGCCCGTGGGCGGTCTCGTCGACGCCGTCGAGGTCTCACGATTCTCCGACCACGGCTGCGCCCGTCGCGTGGATGGCACGGTCGTGTGCTGGGGCTCGAACAGCAGCGGCCAGCTCGGATCGGACGGCGACAGGACCGGCACAGCCCGACCGGTGATGGACCTCACGGGAGTCACCGACATCGCCACCACCAACGAGACGTCGTGCGCGGTGAAGAGCGACGGCACCGTGTGGTGCTGGGGCGCGTGGGAGGGCGGGGTCGCCCCGACGCCGCAGCTGAGGGAGACCAACGCGCAGCCCCGCCAGGTCGCCGGACTCGACCGGATCGTCGCCATCGAGATCGCTCCAACTTCGGCGTGCGCGGTCCGCGACGACGGGAGCGTGTGGTGCTGGGGCGCGAGCGTCGCCGACGGCGAGCGCGGCAACGGCACGACGACGGCCGGGCCACCGACGAAGGTGACACTCGCCCAGTCCGCGACGGCTATCACTGTCGGCATGAACCACGCGTGCGCGATCACGGCCGAAAAGACCGTTGTGTGCTGGGGCGACAACCTGCACGGCCAGCTCGGCGACGGCACCGGTCAGGACCGGCTCACACCGGTCACGGTGCTCCGCAAGCCCTGACGTCCGCACACCTCGCAGCACGATTCGGTGGCGGGGCTAGTGGAACTGGCTCCACTCGCGGTCGGGGAGCGGAGCGAACGCCTTGTCGAGGATCTCGCGCTGTTCCTGTGCATGGATCGCTGCCTTGCCGGTGGCCGGCGACCCCGAGTCGGAGCGGCTGATGCGACGGATCTCGCAACGGTCGCCGTGCGCCTCGAACAGTCGGCCCTTGATGCCGTTCCAGGGCCCCATGTTCTCCGGCTCCTCTTGGAGCCACACGATCTCCTTGCAGTTCGGGTATCGCGACAGCTCGTCGGCGACAGCCTCGTACGGCCAGGGGAACAGCTGCTCGACGCGGGCGACCGCAGCGGTCGATCCGATGGAGTCGCGGTGGTGAATGGCCTCGTGGCCGATCTTGCCTGACGTGAGCACGAGCCGCTCCACGCCGTTGGGGTCGATCGAGGAGGAGTCCGGCAACAGCTCCTCGAAGGACCCGGACGTGAACTGCTCGACGCTCGACCGGTACGCCTTGGCGCGCAGACCGGACTTGGGCGTGAAGACGATCAGCGGCTTGCGAACGCTGCGATGCATCTGGCGTCGGAGCAGGTGGAAGTACTGCGCGGCCGTCGTCGGGTTGCAGACCTGGATGTTGTCTTCGGCGGCAAGGTTCATGAAGCGTTCGATGCGAGCCGAGCTGTGCTCCGGTCCCTGGCCTTCGTAGCCGTGGGGGAGGAGCATCACGAGGCCCGACGTCTGATGCCACTTGTCCTCGCCGGACACGATGAACTGGTCGATGACGATCTGGGCGCCGTTCATGAAGTCGCCGAACTGCGCTTCCCAGATGACGAGCGCGTCGGGATTGGTCACGGAGTAGCCGTACTCGAAGCCGAGCACCGCGTACTCGCTCAGGAGCGAGTCGTAGATCCACAGTTTGGTGTCGGCTGTGGTGAGCGCGTCGAGCGGCTGGAACTCGTCGCCGTTCTGGTAGTCGACGAGCGTGGAATGGCGGTGGCTGAACGTGCCCCGCCGCGAGTCCTGTCCCGACAGGCGGATCGACGTGCCTTCCAGAAGCGTCGTCCCGAACGCGAATGCCTCGGCGAGCGCCCAGTCGACCTCGCCGTCGTTGTACATCTTCGTGCGGCTGTCGAACTGCTTGACCAGCTTGGGATGCACGGTGAAGCCCTCGGGCGCGGCGCTCAGCGCGGCATACACCTCGTCGAGGCGCTCCTTGGCGACTCCGGTGGGCACCTGAGGCAACACGCCCGTGGCCGGAGGGTGCGGCTTGGCGATGACCTCCTCGGTGGGCGCCGACTGTCGAGTCTCCTCCAGCGCCGCCTGGAGACGCGCATTGAAGTCGGCGAGGAACAGTTCGGCTTCGTCGAGGCTGATGTCACCGCGACGGACGAGCGCTTCGGTGTACAGCTTGCGAACGCTGCGGCGAGCGTCGATCTGCCGGTACATGATCGGCTGGGTGTAGCTCGGATCGTCGCCCTCGTTGTGGCCATGGCGCCGATAGCACACCATGTCGATGACAACGTCCTTGTTGAACTGCTGGCGGTACGCCAACGCGAGTCGACCGACGCGTACGCACGCCTCGGGGTCGTCGCCGTTCACGTGGAAGATCGGCGCCTGCACGGTCTTCGCGACGTCGGTGCAGTACTCCGAGCTACGGGCCGCTGACGGCGCGGTGGTGAACCCGAGCTGGTTGTTGATGATCACGTGGATGGTCCCGCCGACGCGATAGCCCTTGATGAGCGAGAGGTTCAGCGTCTCGGCGACGACACCCTGGCCGGCGAACGCTGCGTCGCCGTGGAGCAGGATCGGAAGAACCGGGTACCGGTGGGACGATCCCTCGGGGATCTCGTCCATCTTCGCCCGCACCATGCCCTCGACGACGGGATTGACCGCCTCGAGATGGCTGGGGTTGGCCGCAAGTTCGACGGGAATCGTGTTGCCACTCCGCGCCGTGAAGGTGCCGGTCTGGCCGAGGTGGTATTTCACATCGCCCGAACCCTGGATGGAGTCGGGGTCGACGTGACCCTCGAACTCCTTGAAGAGCTGTCCGTAGCTCTTGCCGACAATGTTGACGAGCACGTTGAGGCGGCCGCGGTGCGCCATGCCCAGCACGGCCCCTGCCATCTGCTGGTCGGCCGAGCGGTCGAGGATCGCGTCCAGGATCGCGATGGTGGACTCGGCGCCTTCGAGGCCGAAGCGCTTCTGGCCCATCCACTTCGTGGCGAGGAACTTCTCGATCGCCTCGGCAGCGTTCATGCGGTCGAGGATGTGGCGTTGCTCGGTGACGTCGAGCTTGCTCGAAGCGCCTTCGACCTGTTCCTGAATCCAGCGCTTCTCTTCGATCGAGGAGATGTGGGTGTACTCGATGCCCGTCGTCCGGCAGTACGCGTCGCGAAGCACACCGAGGATGTCGCCGAGCTTCATCCGCTCTTTGCCGCCGACCGGCGCGTAGACACCCGCCTCGAAGCCGGTGAGGAACTCGCGGTCGAGGTCCCAGATCGTGAGGCCGTAGAACGCCGGGTCGAGCTCGGGGTGCATCTGCGGCGGTTCGGCCGCGAGCGGGTCAAGGTCGGCGATGAGGTGGCCGCGGACCCGATACATGTTGATGAGGTTGGCCACTTTCATCTGCTTCATGACCGCCGATTCCTCGCGGTCGACGGGGTTGTCGTCGGTGCGCCACTGGACCGCCGTGTAGGGCACCCCGATGGAGGCGAAGATGTCCTCGTAGAAGTGCTCGGCACCGAGCAGCATCTCGTGGACCTTCTTGAGGAACAACCCCGACTCCGCACCCTGGATGATGCGGTGGTCGTAGGTGGAGCTGATCGTCATCGTCTTGCTGATGCCGAGATCGGCGATGGTGCGCGGATCGGCCGCGGCAAAGCCGGTGGGGTAGGTGAGCGACCCGACGCCGACGATAAGCCCCTGACCGGGCATGAGGCGCGGCACCGAGCGCTCGGTGCCGATCGTTCCCGGGTTGGTGAGGCTGACGGTGACGCCGGCGAAGTCGTCGGGAGTCAACTTGTTGTTGTTGGCCTTGCGGATGATCTCGTCGTAGGTCGCGATGAACGTCTTGAAGTCCATCGAATCGGCGTTCTTGATCGCAGCGACGATCAGGTTGCGGCTGCCGTCCTTCTTCTCGAGGTCGATCGCCAGGCCGAGGT
>JAIBBP010000059.1 GCA_019694615.1 Microthrixaceae bacterium
CACCGCTGCACCGATCGCACCTCGGGTCTGAGTTCCCAGCAGAGCCGCAGTCATCACCGCCATCACCACGAGGTACACGGGCCGCGGCCAGTGATCGAGCCCGTAGGGGAGCTCGTTGTGGTTGGTCATCATGCAGAGCGCAATGACGATGGCAAGCGCGAGCATCGCGCCCGCCGTCACCGGATGGACGTAGATCCAGCTGAAGCGGTTCGCCTGGAGCGGTGAGAACGGGACGCGGTAGACGAGACCGATGAGGACCGACCCGGTGACCAGAGCGACGAACGCGTGCCCGAGCTGAAGCATCTGACGTGCCGACGCTCGTGTCGCGATGGCACCGGCGGTGACCACCATCACCAGGAGCTGAGCGCCACGGACTGCCCCGAGTTGGGGATATTCGCTGTAGATGACCGAGACGAACATGGCCGCGGCATAACCGCGCATGAAGAACTGCACGGCCGTCGGGCGTCGCAGGCGCGGCGGGGACACGACGAAGAGCACGAGGTAGCCGACCACCGCCGCGTAGACCCCGAGCTCGACGAGAACCGCCGGGTCGGCGGAGCCGCTCAGCGAGTCGGCGAGGGTGCGTTGACGGAACTTGTACTCGGTGGCGAGCATCATCGCGATCGGCAGGATCGTGACCCAGGCTGTCGGCCAGAGCCTCGGAAGCGCGGTTGCCGGGCGGGCGATCCCGGGGTCGTTCCACAGCCGCCGGACCCACCGGGCGGCGGGCTGGACGAGCGGCCGTCGCGGTGCGGCCGAGGGCCGGGCGTGGATCGGTGAGGCCACGTTCAGTCGCCGTGGACGAACACGAACCCGACCGCCTCACCGGCGAGGAAGTTCAGCTGGCGGCGCGCGTTCTCGACGGTCGCTCGGGGGGTGCCACGTTCGATCATCACGACGACCCCGTCGACGGCCTGGCCGAGGACCGACGACCCTGCGGAAACGAGCAACGGCGGGCCGTCGATCAGGATCAGGTCGTAGCTCTGCCGAAGTTCGCGTAGCGCCTCGGCCGTCTCGGTGGGACGAAAGAGCGCCGGGGCCTGCCCGGGCTCGCCGCCGGGGCCCATGAGGTAGAGCGACGACGCCCCGAGCCCTCCCGCCTTGCCGAACCCCAGGCGCACCGTGGCCTCATCGGCCGGGGCCTCGCCGGTGACGAACTCGGCGAGCCCGGCGCCCGGCGGAAGTCCGAGGAGGTTCGAGATCGAGCGGCCGGTCTGGTCGCCGTCGATGAGAAGCACCCGTTTGCCGGCGCGGGCCGCGACGAGCGCCGTCTTGATCACGACGTCCTCGTGGCGGGCGATGGCCTCTGCGGGGGTGAACAGCACGGTCTCGCCGTCGAGCACCGCGTCGAGGTTCGACGTGACCCGCTGGAACGTCGACTCGGGCGTGCCTGTCAGGTCGATCGTTTCGCCGGCGAGAAAGCGGTGCTCGATCTCACCGAGGAGCGGCAGGCCGATCCAGGCGGCTACGTCGTTGGGGGCTTCGGCGATCGGGTCGCGGTCGGCGCGGAACCAGGCGACGAGCACAGCGACGAGGAAGCCGACGATGGCGCCGAGGACGGAGTTACGCACGAGCGTCACCAACCCGCTCGTCGTCGGCGGCACCCGGGCGAAGTCGTACGACTCGGTTCCGTCGCCGAACAACGCCTTCGTGGTGAGGATGTCGGTGGTCCGCTTCTCTAGTTCGTTCAGGCGGCTCGCCGTCGCGGAGTTGACCGCCGTTGCGTAGGCCCCCGATCCGTCCTCGGCTTTCAACGCTGCGAGCTTGTCCTCGAGAGCCTGCTTCTCGGGAGCGAGCGCGTCGATCGCTGCCTTCGCCTTGACCTCGGCCTGAGCCCGGGTCGTGTCGCGGTAGGCCTTGACGATCGAGTCGACCGCTGCGGTCGCCTCCGGGGCCTCCGAGTACGAACAGGAGATGGTGATGACGCTGTCGCTGTCCTCGCTGACGACGCTGCACTTGTCGCGAAGGTCAGACGCGGACCCGACGGTGGCGTCGGCTTTCGCGGCTGCTTCGAGAACGTCACCTGACATCGCGAAGTCGACCCGCTCGTTGACGTAGCGAGCGAAGTCGACGACCGACGAGCCGTCACGGAACGTTGCGCTGCCGCGAGGATCGGTGAGCACCAGTTCGCCGACGGCCGTGTAGGAGTCGGACTGTGCAACGGTGTAGATGGCGCCGAGCAGGAGCCCCGCGAGCGTGAGCGCGATCGTCAGCCGGCGGTATCGCAGCGTGGCGTCGATGATGCCGGGGGCCTCTTGGGGCGCGGACGGCTCAGAAGCGAACATGCAGTACCCGTCGGTCGAAACGGTCCATCTGTAAGGAGATACCGGCAAGGTCGGTGGAGGGTGACCGGTTGCTCCGACGGTACAGTGAGCGCTCGATCGGGGGCGGTCACCGCCGAGGAGGCGACGATGAACGATGTGGCATCACACGACGGGGATAACGCTACGACGTCGCCCGGCGCCGGTGTGGGGATCGCTCTCGGCTCGTTCGACATGTTCCACGTCGGACACCTGGCGGCCATCAGGCGTGCCCGGGAAGCCGTCGACAGGATCGTCCTCGCCGTCGCCGACGACGACCTGGTCCGATTGGTGCGCGGCACCGATCCCGTTGTCGCCGTCGCGGAACGGGTCGAGGTCCTGGAGGCGTTCTTCCCTGACGCCGTCATCGAGGTCGTCGCCGACACCGACGTGAGTGACCTTGTCGCACGGCACGAGGTCGGCGTGGCGTTCGTCTGTTGCCCGAGCGGTGGCGTTCCGGAGCGGGTGCGATCGGCGCCGTCGGTGGTGGCACTGCCGTTCGAGACCACGTCGAGTGTCTCGCTCCAGCTGACGCTGGAACCGGAGATCCTCTGGACACCCCGATGAGCCCCACCGCTCGCGGTGGACCGCAGCCGATTCCACGCCCTCCCGACGTTGCTCCCGGAGCCGTCCCCGGTTGGGTCGGCCGTCTGGATGCGGCGGCCGCGCTCGACATCGACGCGGTGCGAACCCGCCTCGGTCCCTTCACGGTCGCTCGGTCGCTGTCCCTTGCTCGGCCCGAACTGCGACGAAGCGCTGTCGCCGTCGTGCTGTCTCCGTCGGAGGCAGGCTCCGGTTCTGCCGGTCGCGACGGGGGTGGTCTCGATGTCGTACTGACCCGACGGGCCTGGACGATGCGCACCCACCGCGGCGAGGTCTCGTTCCCCGGCGGCACCGAGGATCCGGGTGACGACTTCCCTGTCGGAACGGCGTTGCGCGAGGCCTGCGAGGAGGTCGGCCTCGACCCCGATGCGACCGAGATGGCGGGCGCACTCGACCCCCTCACCACCTTCACGAGCGACCGCGTCGTCGTGCCCGTGGTCTTTCTCGCCGGCTCACCACCGACGCTGGTGCGCTCGCCGCACGAAGTCGACGGGATCCTGCGGGTCGCGTTGCACGAGTTGGTCGATCCGGCCTGCTACCACCAGGAGGTGTGGACGTGGGGTGAGGTGGCCGGTGTGCCCTCGGCACGGAACCACCCCATGCACTTCTTCGACCTCGTCGGTGACACGGTGTGGGGGGCGACGGCGTCGATGCTGAACCAGCTGCTCTCGCTGCTGCTCCCCACCCTCCCCGCGGATCCCGGGTAGGGACCGGTAGCCTGATCCGGTCGCCCACATCGAGGAGAGCCCGATGCCCACCCTGTCGTTCGAAGGCGAGACGCACGCCGAGATCGTGATCAAGGTCCGTCGGTGGTTGGCATCGCTCGACGGCGAGGACGAGTCGACGCTGAGCGCGGTCGAAGCGATCGAACAGGGTGCCGAGCTCACCAAGGACGCGCTGCGCATCATCGCGTCGGCCGCGCCCGGCCCGGTCGCTCAGAGCGATCTTCTCAAGGGCCTGACCAACATGGGCTACAAGGCGACCGACGCCACAAAAGAGGCGTTGGTCGGCGGTCTCGACTCGATCGAGGAGGCGACCGGCGGGAGCGTGGTCCGCCAGGTGCAGAAGGCCGGGCGTCGCGCGGCGTACGAGATGAACGCGACCATCGCTCGCCAGCTTCTCAAGTCACTGCGCGGCGGTTAGCCCTCGGCGAGCCCGGTCGTCGACTGCGAGTAGGCTCCGACTCTTTCCCGCGGACCCGTCCGGGCAGCGGTCGAGAGGAACGAAATGGCGCAGATCGAGATCGGGCGAGGCAAGTCGGCCCGCCGTGGTTACGGCCTCGACGAGGTGTCGATCGTCCCGAGTCGTCGCACCCGCGACGCGGATGACGTCGTCACCTCCTGGCAGCTCGACGCGTTCACCTTCGACGTGCCGCTGGTCACCGTCGGCGGTCCCTCGATCGACGGGGCGCTCAACGTGATCGACGCGGAGGGCTACTGGTCGGGAGGCGAGTTCGACGCAACGTCGTTGACCGCAGCGATCAACGAACTCAACGACGCCGGCGACGTGTCGGCCGTCGCAGTGCGTCCGCAGCGAGCGGAGCAGTTGATCGCGGCGTTGGGCCGAACCGAGCCAGACCTGCTCATGATTCGGGGTCGGGTGGTGTCCGCCGAGCACGTCTCGAAGGATCGCGAGCCGCTCAACCTCAAGAAGACGGTGCGTCAGCTGGAGGTGCCGGTCGTGGCCGGCGCTTGTTCGAGCTTCCGGGCTGCTCTTCACCTCATGCGAACGGGCGCAGCGGGGGTGATCGTCGCCAGCGACCCTCACAGCGAAGGGGTCGGCGTCCCGCTCGCAACAGCGATCGCGGACGTGCGCGCTGCCCGGATGCAGCACCTCGACGAGACGGGTGTCTACGTGCAGGTCATCGCCACGGTGCCGGTGCGCACCGGCGGCGACGTCGCCAAGGCTGTCGTGTGCGGCGCCGACGCGGTGCTGGTGCAGTCGGCGCCGGAGAACTCAACGGTGATCGCCGATCTTCGTCGCACGATGGCGACATGCGGGTACGAGTCGGTCAAGGAGTTGCAGGCAGCGGAACTGGTGGTGATCGCATGACCGAGACGGTGCTGGTCGTCGACTTCGGGGCGCAGTACGCCCAGCTGATCGCTCGGCGGGTCCGTGAGGCCCACGTCTACTCCGAGATCGTCCCTCACGACATCACCGCAGCGGAGATCGCCGAACGTCGCCCGGCCGCGCTCATTTTCTCGGGCGGCCCCAAGTCGGTCAACGTCGAGGGCGCTCCGGGGATCGACCCGGGGGTGTACGACCTCGACATCCCGATCCTCGGCATTTGTTACGGGGCACAGCTGATCGCCCGCGACCTCGGCGGGACCGTGTCCAACACGGGCCGCGGTGAGTACGGCCGATGCGATCTGACGGTCCTCGGCCGCGAGGTGCTGTTCGACCACGACGACGCGCACCAGTCCGTGTGGATGAGCCATTTCGATGCCATCGTCGAACCGCCCGAGGGGTTCGTGGTGACCGCGGCCTCGGCGGATGCTCCGGTGGCTGCGCTGGAGAACGAGTCGCGGCGGATCTTCGGGGTGCAGTACCACCCCGAGGTCGCCCACACGCCACGGGGCCAGGCGCTGATGGAGCGCTTCCTGTACGTCGCCGCGGGGTGCACCCCGTCGTGGACCATGGACAGCTTCATCGACGTCGCGGTGCAGCAGATCCGCGAGCAGGTCGGCGGTGCCCGCACCATCTGCGCTTTGTCGGGTGGGGTCGACTCGGCGGTCGCCGCGGCGCTGGTGCATCGCGCGATCGGCGATCAGCTCACCTGTGTGTTCGTCGACACCGGTCTGATGCGCAAGAACGAGGGCGATCAGGTCGTCGAGACGTTCCGCCGCCATCAGGGGATCGAGCTGATCCACGTGGAGGCGGCCGATCGCTTCTTCGAGGGGCTCGCCGGGGTGACCGAGCCGGAGGCCAAGCGGAAAGTCATCGGCGAGCTGTTCATCCGCATCTTCGAGGACGCCAAAGCGAGCGTTCCCGACGCGAAGTTCCTGGTGCAGGGCACGTTGTATCCCGACGTGATCGAGTCGGGCACCAAGCATGCCGCCAAGATCAAGAGTCATCACAACGTGGGTGGGCTGCCCGACGACTTCGACTTCGACCTGGTCGAGCCGTTGCGGGCGCTGTTCAAGGACGAGGTCCGACAGGTCGGCAGCCAGCTCGGGCTTCCCGATGAGATCGTGCAACGCCAGCCGTTTCCCGGGCCGGGGCTGGGGGTCCGCATCATCGGTGAGGTCACCCCCGACAAGGTCGCGATCTTGCAGGAGGCCGACGCCATCGTGCGCGAGGAGTTGCACGCGGCGGGCCTCGAACGGTCGATCTGGCAGTCGTTCGCGGTGCTCCCCGACATCCGCTCGGTGGGCGTGATGGGCGACGAGCGCACCTACGGCTATCCGGCGATCATCCGTGCCGTCACGAGCGACGACGCCATGACGGCGGACTGGGCGCGGCTTCCGTACGAGGTGCTGGAGTCGATGGCGTCTCGGATCATCAACGAGGTGCCGGGCATCAACCGGGTTGCCTACGACATCACCTCGAAGCCGCCCGGCACCATCGAGTGGGAGTAGTTGGTCGCCTGATCCGTTCGGGTTCTCACGCTGCGTTCAGATCGGTGTGGGTGAAGTCTTCGCCGACGAAGAGCAGGGGCTCGTTCGCCAGGCTCGCCACCGCGTAGGTGAGACAGTCGCCGAAGTTGAGGCCGGCGCGATGGCGGCCGCGCCCGAACCGAGAATGAGCGTCGACTGCGACGCGCCAGTGCGCGTCACCGAAGTGCACGACGTCCAGGTCGAAACGCTCGATCAGTCCGCTCACCACCGGCCGGCTGTCGCGGCCGAGGCGAGCCGTCAGGACCAGGCCGAGTTCGGCGAGCGTTGGTGCACCGATGCCCGCGCCCCCGGCTGCGAGCTTGTCGAGTAACGGCTCGTAGTCCGGTTCCTGAATGACGATCGCGACGATCGCTGACGTGTCGACGATCACACGCCCTCCGGCCCGTAGCCGAGGATCTCGTCTTCCTCGTCTCGGGACAGTCGCCGACCGCGCTGGGCGGCGGGGACGGTGGGCCAAACCTCGGTCTCCAGGAACTGCAATGCGGCAGTGGCCCGTGAGACCGGGGCGCGGCGCTCAACCAGTCGTTCGAGCCGTTCCTGCAGCGAGCGGCGGACTGCCTCGGTCTTTGACTCGCCTGCGAGCTCGGCGACCGTCGATACCAGCCGTTCTACCTCGGCGTTCTTCAGGTTGAGCGCCATGAATCGCAAGGTTACACCATTGGTGGACAGCTTCCACCTAGGTGGAGGATCGCCAATCGCCATCGAATGACAACGATGTAACAATGTGACGAATCGAGTGTCGTTTGTCACGTAGTTGTCATATTTCGATCCGGATGGCACCATGGACGCCGTGATGGCTTCGCTACGACCACGAACGAACGCGCCCCACCGGACCGTCCGCAACGTTGCACGGGGACTTTCGGTCCTCGTCGCGGTGACGATGCTTCCCGCCGTCGCCGACGCCCAGCCGCTGGATCGGATGCAGACCGTCGGCTCCCTACAGGAGCGTGCCCGTCGCATCGCAGCCGAACTCGAAGCTCTCGATCAGAAGACGAACCACCTCGACGAGGAACTGAACAACGCCCAGATCGAGCTCGACGGCCTCCGGGCCGGTCTCGTGGAGAACCAGCAGCAGGTCGACGCCGCTCAGGCGCAGCTGGACGCCCACCAGAACGACGCGCAGGAGTTCGCGGTCCGCGCCTTCGTCGGCAGCGGTAACTCCGGAGAGTTGCCGGGCATCGACGGTGACGTCCTGGAGAGCTCGCGTCGTCGCACGTTCCTCGAGGCCCGATACGGCGCCAGCGAGGACGCGGTGGACGACCTGGTCGTCGCTCAGGAGGACCTGAGTGTGCGCAAGGCTGAGCTGAAGCGCGCCAACGACGTCATCGACGCGAAGGTCGCCGATCTCGACAAGGCGCGTCGTGATCTGGAGGCGACGATTGCCGACCGCGAGGCGCTCCAGCAGACCGTGCAAGGAGAGCTTGCCGCCGCGCTCGAGGCCGAGCAGCAGCGCCAGGCCCGCGAGGCTGCGGCCAAAGCGCAGGCTGAGGCCGAGGCCGCCGCGGCACGTGCCGCGGCGGCGCGTCGCCCTCAGGCCGCCGCCGTCGCGGTGCCGCTCGCCC
>JAIBBP010000281.1 GCA_019694615.1 Microthrixaceae bacterium
TCGGTGCGGATCGGCCTTCAGGCGATGCGTTGGTCGCGGGGCGAGAGCGAACCGGACCGCCCCGAGGTGCCGTCGATTCGGGAACGCCTGGTGGTGCTTGCCGTGGTGGCCACGGTCTTGGCTGTCTTTCTGCTGGTTCCCTTGGGCGTGGCGGCGATGCTGCGACCGACCGTGGGTGCCGCGTGGGGCGCGGCGTTCGTCGAGGGTGTGGTCCGCCTCGTGCTGTTCGTGGGCTACTTGGCCATGCTGTCGCGGCTACCGGGAGTCCGGCGGACCCTCGAATACCACGGGGCCGAGCACATGGTGATCGCGGCGTACGAGCACCACGATGTCCGTTCGGTCGACAGCGCTCGGGACTACAGCGTGCGCCACCCTCGTTGTGGCACCGACTTCTTCCTGCTCATCTTTGTGATCTCGATCGTGGCGTTCGCGTTGGTCGGCCACCTTCCCGCTGCGGCGCTCGTGATCAGCCGCGTCGTGCTCGCTCCCGTGGTTGTGGGCGTGGCCTACGAGTTGTTGCGGCTGGGTGGCACGTCGGAGCACGACGGTGTTGCGGCGGTGCTGTCGGCTCCCGGTCTCTTCCTCCAGCGGTTCACGACCCGGATGCCCGACGATCGGCAGATCGAGGTGGCGCTCGCTGCACTCGAAACGCTTCTTCCAGAGCGATCGCGCAACGAAATCAGCGGTGAAGTAGCAGATACACAACCGTTTCAGTTGACAGCGGGCGCCTGAGGATCGAACCTTGAGGCATGAGCCTCGACGTGGTCAGCGCGGTGGATCGGAACCGGCTCGCTGAACTACAGGTCCGGGAGGAGCGTCGCTTCGTCGACACCCACGCCCGGTCCGCCGAGCAGGCGGCCCGGAGCGGACACCTGCTCGGCGGTGTGCCGATGGCATGGATGACCCGCTGGCCAGGAGCGTTTCCGATCGTGTTCGAGGAAGCGTCCGGAGCTCGGTTCCGTGACGTCGACGGCCACGACTACGTCGACTTCTGTCTCGGTGACACCGGAGCCATGGCTGGCCACGCCCTCCCCGCCGTCGCCGACGCGCTGGCACGCCAGGCCGGTCGAGGAATCACGACGATGCTGCCCAGCACCGACGCCGCCTGGGTCGCCGACGAGCTCGCACGCCGGTTCGGGTTGCCGCAGTGGCAGATGGCGATGACCGCGACCGACGCCAACCGCTTCGTGCTCCGCTTTGCCCGCCACATCACCGGTCGCGACAAGATCCTGGTGTTCGACTGGTGTTACCACGGCACCGTCGACGAAGCCTTCGCCACGCTCGACGACGCGGGCCGGGTGCACACCCGGCCCGGCACGATCGGCGCGCCCATCGGTGTGTCGTCGACGACCAAGGTGGTGCAGTTCAACGACCTCGCCGCGCTCGAGGAAGCCCTCGCGCCCGGTGACGTCGCATGTGTCCTCGCCGAGCCGGCGCTCACCAACGTCGGTATCGTCCTTCCCGAGCCCGGCTTCCACGAGGCGATGAGGGAGATCTGCGACCGCACGGGCACGCTGCTCGTGATCGACGAGACGCACACCTTGTGCGCCGGCCCCGGCGGCGCCACGAGTTCGTGGGGGCTGCGTCCCGACTTCTTCGTGATCGGCAAGGCGATCGGTGGCGGAATGCCGGTCGCCGCCTACGGCATGACCGCCGAGGTTGCAGAGCGGTTGTACCCGGCGATCGGTGGGATCGAGGTGGACACCTCCGGCGTCGGCGGGACGCTGACGGGCAACGCGCTCGCGCTCGCGGCGGTGCGGGCTACGTTGTCGACGACCCTCGGCGAGGACGACTTCGCACGGATGATCCCACTCGCCGAGGCGTGGACCGACGGAGTGCAGGGCGTCATCGATGTTCACGATCTCCCGTGGTGTGTCAACCGTCTGGGCTGTCGAGCCGAGTACTGGTTCTGTCCACCTCCGCGAAACGGTCGGGACGCCGCACTCGCCGTGGACGCCGAACTCGACGCGTACCTCCACCTGTACACGCTCAACCGGGGGATCCTGATGACCCCGTTCCACAACATGGCGCTGATCTCACCCGCCCACGTGCGGGCCGACGTCGACCGTCACACCGAGGTGTTCGCCTCAGCACTCGATGAGTTAGTGGGGCAGCGCTCGTTCTGTTCCGCGAATCTCTAGGAAATCCTGAAGATTCGCGGGACAGAACCGGCTTCGGGCGGTGCGGTCCATTGATCGGACTGCGGCGTGGTACAACCGGGACATGGCGATTCACGACCTTTCGTTGCCCGTCGCGCGTGACCTCGAAGGTCAGGTGGCGATCGTCACCGGATCAGGGAGCCCTGTCGGCATCGGCTTCGCGGTGGCGACCGATCTGGCCCGTCGAGGTGCGCTGGTGGTCATCGGGTCCACGACCGATCGCATCCACGACCGTGTCGCCGAACTCGTCGCGGATGGCCACGAGGCCCTCGGATTCATCGGCGACCTGGTGGATCCGCAGGTGTCGGTGCGCCTCGTCGGGCTCGTCGGCGACCGGATCGGTCGCCTCGACATCCTCGTGAACAATGCAGGCATGACGGCCCTCGGTGAGGAGGCGACGGGCCCGGTCGCTATCGACGACCTCACCGACGCTGCGTGGCGTCGAGGCATCGACCGCAACCTCACCTCGGCGTTCAACACCAGCCGCGCCGCGGTGCCCCTCATGCGAGCTTCCGGCTACGGCCGAATCGTCCACCTGGGGTCGGTCAGCGGGATGACGATGGCCTTCACCGGCGACGTCGCCTACCACTCGGCCAAGGCCGGCATCGGTGGGCTGACTCGGTCCATGGCCCTCGAGTTGGCACCGCACGGCGTCACGGTGAACGCGGTTGCTCCGGGCTGGATCGCTACTGCTGGGTCCGACGCGGCCGAGCTCGCGGCCGGCGAAGCGACCCCGGTCGGCCGGCCGGGGACGCCGACGGAAGTGGCGGCCGTGGTCGGCATGCTCGTGTCGCCGGCTGCCGCCTACGTCTGCGGCCAGGTGATCGTCGTCGACGGCGGCAACAGCCTCGAGGAGAACCGCGCCCTCCGCGCGTCATGAACCCGGCCCTCGTAGGCTCGCCGGTGTGACGGGGCTGGCCATCGAGCTCGACGACATCGACAAGCGCATCGTCACCGAGCTTCAGCGCGACGGGCGGATCAGCTACGCCGATCTCGGTCCCATCGTCGGCCTTTCGCCCGCAGCGGTGCGACAGCGCGTGCAACGCATTCTCGACGCCGGCATCGTGCAGGTGGTGGGGGTGACCGACCCTCAAGCGCTGGGGTTCCCGGTCATGGCCATGCTCGGCGTTCAAGTCGACGGCGACGTCACCGCGATCGCCGACCGCATCGCCGAGGTCGACGGTGTGATCTACATCGTGATGTCGGCAGGCAGCTTCGACCTGATGGTCGAGGTGATCTGCGAGGACACGATGGCGCTCCTCGACCTGATCAACGCTCGGGTGAAGACGGTTCCGGGCGTGCGGCGCGTGGAGAGCTTCGTCTACTTCGGCATCCACACCCACCGGTTCGGGTGGGGGGTCCGCTGATGCGCGAGACGGAGGTTCGGCCGTGACAACCAGGCAACCGAAGCCGTACACCGAGGCGCAGGAGCGCCGAGGTGACCGCTTCATCAAGTTCATGTCATCGGTCAACACCGGGCTGTACCGCCGCACCGGTGGTCGCGTCGGCGGTCGCCTGGCCGGCGCTCCGGTGTGCCTGCTCACCACCATCGGACGAAAGAGCGGCGAGCCCCGGACCATGCCGCTCCTGTACCTGCGCGACGGCGCCGACATCGTGCTCGTTGCATCGAAAGGGGGGTTCTCCAGGCACCCGCAGTGGTACCTGAACCTGCTCGCGAACCCCGAGGTGACCGTGCAGATCAAACGCCGCCGCATGGACATGAGAGCCGAGGTCGCCGACGACTCGCGGAAGGCGGAGTTGTGGCCCCGCCTCGTGGAGATGTATCGGCAGTACGACGACTACCAGGCCCGCACCGACCGCGAGATCCCCGTCGTGATCTGCACACCTCGGTGAGGGTGGTATGACCGACACTCCGAGGCGCCGGCGAACCGACCCGGTTCCCGCATCGCTCGTCGCCGCGTCCGAATGGTCGTGGCGAATCATCGTCGTGGTGGTTGCGATCGGACTCGTCGCCTACGGCGCGGCGGTCCTCGGGTTCATCGTCGGCCCCGTCTTCGTCGCTCTCGTGATCTCGGCACTGCTCGAGCCCGTGCGCCGGCTTCTCCTCCGCTGGGGTGCGTCGACCACCCTCGCGTGGGTCGCGACGTTTCTGTTCGGTGTGCTCGTCGTCACGAGCATTCTGGTGGCGGCGATCAGTGAGTTCTCGTCAAACTTCGACACGCTGTCGGAGCAGGCATTGGGTGGCGTGGACGAGTTCACGGACTGGCTGGCAACCGGACCGCTCAAGATGGACGCCGGAGGCTTGAACGAAGCGGTGGACAACGCACTGGAGACCCTCAAGGACGACCCGAGTGGCGCGATCACCGGAACGGTGTCGGTGCTCTCGACCACCTCAAGCCTGCTCGCCGCGGGAGTCCTGACGCTCCTCACCACGCTGTTCCTCATGAAGGACCGCGAGATCATGTGGTTGTGGTTCACGAAGCTCTTCCCATCCGGCGCCCAGCCGCGAGTCGACGCTGCGGGCCGAGCGGGGTGGGAGGTCCTGATCTCCTACACGCGGGTGACACTCACCTCCGCGGTGGTGGACTCCACCGTGATCGGCATCGCTTCGTGGATCGCCGGTCTCCCGGTCGCGTTCGCCCTGGCGGTCGTCGTGTTCCTGTTCGCGTTCATCCCGACGGTGGGCGCTATCTTCAGCGGCTTGCTCGTCGTCGCTGTCGCGCTCGTTTCCCAGGGTCCGACGACGGCGTTGGTGATGGCGATCGTGGTGCTCGTAGTGCAACAGCTCGACGCCAACGTGATGTACCCGATGCTGGCGAATCGCCATCTTGCCCTTCATCCGTTGGCGAGCCTGCTGCTCGTCGCTGCGGGAGGTGTGGTCGCCGGGCTGTTCGGGGCGTTCGTCGCCGTTCCCCTCGCCGCTGTCCTGATTGCTGTGGGCGGAGAGCTTCGGCGGTCCCAACTGTGCAACGATGCTCCGCATGGATGACCGTTTCATCGCCCGTTTCGTCGCCGCCGGCCGAGTCCTGTTCGGGATCGCGTGTCTCGCTGCACCACGCCAGATTCTCGCTCAGTGGGGCAAGGACGCGTCCCCGGTTGTTCTCTGGTGGATCCGAGTGTTCGGCATTCGTGATGTCGTGTTGGGGGCAGGTGCCCTCGTCTCGCTGAACGAGGACCAGCCATCCACCACGTGGGTCAAGGCTGGGGCGATGGCGGACTCAGCCGATGTGGTCGTCACGGTGCTCGGCCGTGACGAGCTCGGTGCGGCCTTCGTCGTGCCGAGCTTGGCGGTGGCCGGTTCTGCGGCTGCCCTGGGTTGGAAGGCCACCATCGGTCTCAGCCGGTAGGGTCGCGATCGTGAAAGCGACCAACGTGAAGGCAGCGATCGGGCGCTGGGCACTCTGGCTCTGGCGGTGGAAGCCGGTGGGAGTTCGACCGTCACGGGGATCGGTGGTGGTGTGTGCTCCGCATACGTCCAACGTCGACTATCTGCTGATGATCTTCACGGCGTGGACCCAGCACATGAACCTGGCCTTCCTCGGCAAGACGGCGCTGTTCAAACCTCCGCTCGGATGGCTGATGCGCGCCACGGGCGGAATCCCCGTCGACCGCTCGGCTCCCCAGGGTCTCGTGGGCCAGATGGCCGACGAGTTCGCGAAGCGACCCGACCTGATGCTGGCAATCCCCGCTGAGGGCACCCGCAGCCTCACAGAGTACTGGAAGTCCGGGTTCTACCGGATCGCCGAGAAGGCCGGTGTCCCGATCTCGCTGGCGTTCATCGACAAGTCGACTAGGACCGTCGGCTTCGGTCCCGAGTTCGAACCGAGCGGTGACCTCGTCGCCGACATGGATCGCATCCGAGCCTTCTACGACGGCAAGATCGGCCTCAAGCACGAGAACTTCGGGCCGATCCGGCTCCGCGAGGAATCGCCGGCGGAATCGCCTGAGGAGGGCACCGAAGCGAGCTGACCTTGCGCCAATCCCGGTGGGGGCCGGTTCGAACTGGCTAGGACGGCGCGTCGCGCCACATGAACTGCATGGTCGGGCCGTTCCTGATCGTGTGCGGAGCGGTGACGCGGAACCCCACTCGGGCGTAGAAAGGAACGTTCGACTGCTTCGACGATTCGAGGTACGCGGGCAGACCCTCGACGTCGCAGCGTTCGAGTACGGGCGCCATGAGCGCACCGCCGATGCCGCGTCCCCGATGGGCGGGATCGGTTCCGAGGACGGCGAGATAGTGGTGAGGTTCGGGGGGATGGTGCCGTTCGATGTCGGACAGCACCTTGACCTTGGTGACTCCGCGGAGCCCGACGATATGGATGAGGGTGGGGAGGTGCCGGAGGTAGGCGGTGAGCGGGACTCGCCATCTGTTGGGTGGCGCCCACACCGCAGCGCCGAGGATCTCGCCCGACTTCGAGTCTTCAGCGACGAGCACGGACTCGTCGGGTAGATGCACCTGCGCGACGAGCCCGAGCAGGAGCCCGGCGCGGGGCGCGACGGGGCGGGATCGAATCACGAAGTTCATGACGGGGTCGTCGTCGAACGCTCGGCCAAGCACCTGCCCGATGGCCGGTAGGTCCGCTCGGGTGGCTCGCCGCACCCCGAAGCCGGTTCCGCCGTTGACGCCGGTGCCGGTCACGGTCAGATGCGGTCTGTGGCGATCAGGACGACTGCTGCGGCGCCGACCGCGAGGCGGTACCAACCGAACACCGCGAGCCCCCGCTTGTTCAGCCAGTCGATCATGAACTTCACCGACAGGAACGCAGTGACGGCCGCGACGGCGATACCGACGAGCGGTGACACGACTCCGAACGTGTCCACCAGGGTGTCGCCGTTCTGGACCAGTTCGAGCGCAGTGGCGGCGCTCAGGGTGACGAACCCCAGGAGGAAACTGAACTCGACCGCGGTCGCCATGTTCACGCCGAGGAGCATCGCGGCGAGGATGGTTACGAAACTGCGGCTGGTGCCGGGGATCAGGGCGAGCGTCTGTGCGACGCCGATGATCGCCGCGTTACGAACGCCGATCTCGGACACCGACTCGATCCGAGTGGTCAGACGCGACTGCTGAGCGACGAAGAGCAGGATGATCAACCCGCCGACGATCCAGGTGATCGCGACCGGTGTGGGGCTCAGGAGGTGCTCCTTGACGGAGTCGCCGAAGAGCTTGCCGATGATCCCGGCTGGGATGAATGCAACGACGACCGCGATCAGCGAGTTTCGTCCGTCCTCGTCACGGCCCACGAGTCCACCGGCCATGGACATGAAGCGCTGCCAGAAGATCCCGAGGACGGCGACGATGGCGCCCAACTGGATGACGACCGTGTAGCTGTCCGTGGCTGCCTTGTCGTCACCGGTGCCGATGTCGAGCAGGCGTTCGGTGACGAGGAGATGGCCCGTCGAGCTGACCGGGAGGTACTCGGTGATTCCCTCGACGGCTCCGAGGATGACAGCGTCGACAGTGCTCAGCGGGACAGCGTCGGGTCGAGGTTCGGTCGGCGTCGGAGCGGCACCGGCCACGAGCGGAGCGACGACCACGGTCCCGATCAGAGCGAGGAGCACGACCGCTGCGAGGCGAGCGAACCTCATGTCGCCGTCGGCTGGGCGACGGGGTGGGGATCGCCCCTGAAGGTTCGCCAGATCCCGACACCGATGATCCACAGCGCACCGGCGTACACCACGCCTTGCGCTGCTCGGGCGGCGGTTGGGAGGCAGGCGCTGGCACACCCGCGGGTCTGGTCGTCGATGATCCAGGTGAGGTACAGCAACGCCGCGAGCCAGACGACGAGGACGGTGATGGTGATGCGTCGAAAGTCGCGCACGCGGATCGGGTGGATGAACTTGACCGGCACGATCGTGAGCACGCTCATGACGATGACGATGATCATGTTGGCGGTTGGTGGGCTCTGCAGCACGAACATGACGTTGACCACGAGGTTCCACATCGCCGGGAAGCCGTTGAAGTAGTTGTCCTCACTCTGGATGTGCGTGTTGGAGAAGAGGTAGAGCGCCGTGAGGAGCATCAGGCTGATGCCGATGAGGTTGAAGTCCTTGGGAAGGAGGTCGAACTCGTGCAGGAAGAACGCGGGTGCGATCACCGTGGTGACGTAGTCGATGATCAGATCGCCGACATGGCCGTCGATGTGGGGGAGCACCGCGGATATCTCGTACTTTCGGGCGAACGGCCCGTCGAGGCCGTCGATGACCATCGCGACGGTCATCCAGGTGAGCGACATCCGGGGACTGCCGTCCAACGCCGACGTCAACGCCAAGAACCCGGCGATGATGCCGATTGCCGTGAAGATGTGGATGGCCCAGGCGACGCGGGGATGGGCGGATTTTGGCTGGGACATTCGACCGTAGATTAGGCGAGGCCGATGAGGACGAACGTGAACTCGCAACTCGTGCGTCACCTCTATGTGCACGTCCCGTTCTGTCCGACGATCTGCCCCTTCTGCAGTTTCCACGTACTCGAGCGACGCGGCCCTGACGTCGAGGCTTATCTCACCCGACTCGACGAGGAGTTGGCCGAGCTCGCGGACCACTACGACGTGCGGCCCGACACCGTATACGTCGGCGGCGGTACCCCGTCGCACCTCCGGCCCTCGGAGTTGGAGCGGTTGCACAGGATCGTCGAGCGCCGGGTCGGATGGGCAGCGATCGAGGCGACCCTCGAGGTTCACCCGTCGACTGCCTCGGCTCGGCGTATAGCCGACTGGTCATCCCTCGGGTTCACCCGGCTGAGCGTCGGGGCACAGTCCTTCGACGACGCCGTACTTCGGACACTGGGGCGCCCCCACGACGGTGACGCAGGGCGACGAACCGTCGAGTGGTGTCTGGCAACGGGCGCGGTGACCTCCGTCGATATCATGACGGCGATCGATGGTCAGGACCTCGGCTCCGATCTGTCGTTGGCAGTTGCCCTCGGGGCCGACCACGTGTCCGCGTACACCCTCACGATCGAGCCGGACACGCCGTTCGAGGCGATTGGGGTGGTGGTACCCGACGAGCGGGCGGCGTCGGCACTGCGAACTGCTTGCGATGTTCTCGGGGCTGCCGGGTTGGAACGGTACGAGGTTTCGAACCACGCCCGACCGGGGAAGCGTTGCGTCCACAATCAGGCGTATTGGATGGGGGCGTGGTTCGCCGGTGTCGGACCATCCGCGTCGAGCATGCTCCCCGATCCGGACGTCCCCGGTGGCGGTGCCGTGCGGTCCACGAACGCGGAGACTCCGGGATGGCTCGCGGGGGAGTCGGCGGACTGCGGGCGTCTCGACGGCGACGACCTGTTGGGCGACGCACTGTTGTGTGGGCTTCGAATGGTCGAGGGGGTCGATCTCGATCGACTGGCGGTCCGGATCGGTCTCGACGCCCGGATCGTTCGGCGCGAGGCGATCTCCCAACTGATCGGTGACGGGCTGGTGGAACTCGACGGGCCACGTCTTCGAGCGACGGAGGTGGGGATGATGGTGCTCGACCGGGTAGCGGCTGAACTCCTGTAGGCGACCGGGCCCACCAGTTGTGTGGCGTGAGTCACGATCTCCGACAGAACCCTGGGTTCGGATCGCCATCGCAGCGCGCTCATCTTGGCGCGGGCGGACCGCATCGGTACCCTGCGCTGGAGGCGGTGGACGGACCGCCTGCTGGGAGAGTTCGTATGTCACGCAGGAGTGAGAGACGCGCTGCCGCCGAGGCGGCTGCGAGGGCGGCGACACCGGAGGAGCCGACACCGGTCGAGGCCCTCGACGAGTTCATGGACGAGGCGTCCGACGTCGATGGCGCCGCGGTCTCGATCGAGACGGCGTCCGCGTCGGCGTCGGATCCCGACGCGGAAACCACCCCCGAATCCAGTGACGAGACGGAACCGGCAGCCGACCCAGAGGTGGAACCACTCCTCGACCCGACCTCCGATCTCGGCGAGCCGGGCGATGACCCTGCGGTCCTGTCGGAGCTGCGCGGTCGGCTCGACGATCTCCAGTCGGCAATGCGGGAGCTCATCGATCGAGCGGGAACGACAGTCGCTCCGACCCACGTGGAGGACCCGGAGATCGACAACGCGGCGCGGACGCTGCATTACGCCCAACAGACCGCTGATCAGGTCATCGCCGAGGCACGCGAGGAGGCCGCCGCGATCGTCGCAGACGCAGAGCGGCAGCGCAGCGAGATCATCCGACGGGCACGGCAGCAGGCCGACTTGGACTACACGGCGGAACGCGATCGTGTCGTCGCGGCGAGCGCTGCGTGGCACGCGCAGCGGACCGAGGTCCTCTCGCACATCGAGGCGCTCACATCGGTGTTCGATCGCTACCACGAGGGCCTCAGCGAGCTCGACGCGATCGTCACCACGACCGTCAACGAGTTGCGGAGCGGGCCGTCATCGCACGATGTGACCTCCGAGTGGGAGTCGCCCGGGGACCGCGGCCGTCGAGTCGCAGAGGCGCACCTCGCTGCTGTCGCCAACCTGGCGGACGAGAGCCAGGGTGACGATCGCGACTCGACAGAATCTGATCCGGGCAACGACGACGAGTTCGCCCCCGGTCGGGATCGCCCGGCTGGCGCTTCGCCCTCCGCCACGTTCCGGGTTGTGGGGGCCGACGCCGATCCGTTCGTATTCGACGTGGCCGAGCTGCCGGAGTCGATCGGTGACTTCGGTTGGGAAGCCGACGATCCCGGGTCGGAGGCCAAGGGTTCGCTCTGAACCCGGGCGACCCGCAGGCACCCGCGGAGTGGCTACTTGCGGAGCGCCACCGGAGTCGAGACGTCGGCGTAGAAGTCGTTGCCCTTGTCGTCGACGACGATGAAGGCGGGGAAGTCCTCGACCTCGATCTTCCACACGGCTTCCATGCCCAGCTCGGGATAGTCGAGCACCTCGACCCGGCGGATGCAGTCCTGGGCGAGCTTGGCTGCGGGGCCACCGATCGATCCCAGGTAGAAGCCGCCGTGCGCGTTGCAGGCGTCGGTCACGGCCTGGCTACGGTTGCCCTTGGCCAGCATGACCATTGACCCGCCGGCTGCCTGGAACTTGTCGACGTAGCTGTCCATGCGACCTGCGGTGGTGGGGCCGAAGGATCCTGACGCCATTCCCGACGGCGTCTTGGCGGGACCCGCGTAGTACACAGCGTGGTCGCGCAGGTACGACGGCATTTCCTCTCCGGCGTCGAGCCGCTCGGCGATCTTGGCGTGGGCGATATCCCGCGCGACCACGAGTGTGCCGCTCAGCGACAGGCGGGTCTTGACCGGGAAACGTGTGAGTTCAGCTCGGATCTCGTCCATCGGGCGGTTGAGGTCGAGGTTCACGACGTCACCTCCGATGTGGCCTTCGTGGACCTCGGGAAGGAAGCGCGCTGGGTCGTGTTCGAGTTCCTCGAGGAAGACCCCCTCGGCGGTGATCTTGGCGAGTGCCTGGCGGTCAGCGGAGCAGGAGACTGCGATGGCGACCGGGCACGATGCGCCGTGGCGGGGGAGGCGGATCACGCGGACGTCGTGGCAGAAGTACTTGCCGCCGAACTGGGCGCCGATTCCGAAGCTCTGCGTCAGCTTGAGGACCTCGGCTTCGAGTTCGACATCGCGGAAACCGTGACCGGTGTTCGAGCCTTCCTTGGGGAGGTCGTCGAGGTAGCGGGTTGACGCCAGCTTCGCTGTCTCGACAGCGAACTCCGCGGACGTGCCGCCGATCACGATCGCGAGGTGGTAGGGCGGGCACGCCGATGTGCCGATGGCGCGCAGGTTCTTGTCGAGGAAGGCCATCATCGACTTCGGGTTGAGGAGCGCCTTGGTCTCCTGGAACAGGTAGCTCTTGTTCGCCGAGCCGCCACCCTTGGCCATGAACATGAACTTGTAGGCGTCGCCGTCGATCGCGGAGATCTTGATCTCGGCGGGGAGGTTCGAGGCGGTGTTCACCTCATCCCACATGGTGACGGGGGCCATTTGGCTGTATCGGAGGTTGGACGTCTGGTACGTGTCGAACACTCCACGGGCGATGTGTTCCTCGTCGTGTCCGCCGTTGACGATCACGAACTGGCCCTTTTTGCCCTTGACGATCGCCGTGCCGGTGTCCTGGCACGACGGCAGTACGCCACCTGCCGCGATGTTGGCGTTCTTGAGCAGTTCCAACGCGACGAAGTAGTCGTTCGACGACGATTCGGGGTCGTCGAGGATGTTGCGGAGCTGCTGGAGGTGGCCCGGCCGGAGCAGGTGGGCGATGTCCCGCATCGCCGTCGACGTCAGCGTCGTCAGGACCTCCGGCTCGACCTGCAGGAAGCGGTTGCCGTTGGCCTCGAACGTGCTGACACCTTCGGTGGTGAGCAACCGGTACGGGGTTGAATCGCCCCGGAGGGGGAGGATCTCGGAGAAGGCAAAGTCGGTCACACCTCCACGGTATGGCTCTGCTTCAGGACCGTGCGAGCCGAGCCGCCGCCTTCGTCCTTCGGCGTTCCCGTCGTTTCCGCACGATGACGACCGATACCCACACGAATCCAGCGATGAAGACGATCACGAGGATCGGTGCCACGATGGCGATGATGGCGCCGGCGAGCGACAGCACGTCCTCGATGACGCTGGCGACCGGTGCACCGATTCCGCCGGTCGAAACGTTGATGACCCCGCGGCCCGCGGCCTTCGTGCCGTGCACGCAGAGTGCGGCAATGAAGCCGACGAGGAGCGCCAGCCAGGTGTGATCGCCGAACGCCTCCTCCGATCCGGCAGCAAAGAGCACCGCACCTGAGGCCGGACGCACCAGGGACTGAACGATGTCGTTGACGTGATCAGCCCCGGGGATCTTGTCCACGACCTCCTCGATGAGGAGGAGCACCGTCAGCGTTGCCAGCACCCAGCCCGAGCTGAGGAAGGCGAACTCGTCGGGAAGCGTGACGAGTTCGGTGTAGCGCGCCAGCAGAGCGGTGATCAGCGCGGGGATGTATGCGTTGAGCCCCGCGGACGAAGCGAGGCCCAGGCCTCCCAGTGCGCCCAGCAGTTCGGTCATCCGACCGGAGTGTACGTCCCGGTTCGTCCTTCCAGTCGATGGCGGACGCGCCCCGGGGCCGAGACGCGGTCGCTCAGTGTCAGATAGCCGCGGCGAGCAGAAGAGTTCCCACGCCGAGCAACGCGAGTCCGACAAGCAGGAAGATGGCGATCAGGAGGGTCGACGGGCGCGTCGTGACCGTGACGCCGATCGGGTCGATGACCGGCGTCGGCTCGGCGCGGTTCGCGGAGAACTCGAACAGGCCCGTGGCCTTGGTGCCGAGAGGCTCGGGGTAGGGGGCCGGAAACACGAGACCCGTTGTGGCGCCGGGGGAGCCAGTCGGCACAACGGCCGTCGACACAGCGGATCTCGAGAATGTGGCGGCGGGGTGCCGATCGACATCGGCGAGGGCCAACGCTCGCCGGGACGAGTCGGCTGACTCGGCACCGGCGAGATCGTTCTCGTCGAACGGCTGTCCGGTGAGAAACGGAGTGCCCTCCGAAGGATCGGTGTCGTGTGCGGTCCCGTCGCAGAACTCGCACCCTTCGGTGCCGTCGGAGATGAGGAACTGGCAGGTCGGGCACGTGCTCACACCAGCGACATCGGCACGCCGACGAGCGACCTGTAAGAAACACTTGCCGAGGGTGGATCGGCGCGATGGGGGGCGGATACCCCGGAAACGTCAACAGGTTCCGTGTCGGTAGTCGACGTGACGTGGAACATGGAGTGCGCCCGGCAGTGGGATATGTTCCCTCACCATGAACCTGCGGAAACTCCTCTCCCCGGCACTGTTCGCCCTGCCGCTGACGGCGTGCCCGGTCGAGCCATCGGCGCCCCCCGCTCAGACGACCACTACAACCTCCACCACTACAACCTCCACCACGACGACGACCGTGCCCGACGGCACGCTCGTGTACACGGGGACCGCGGACAAGACGGCGGGGTGTTTCTCCGGCGCTGGCGGCGACGATGCGTTCCAGCAGGCCCTCGGCGACGACGGATGGTTCGACTTCGCGTTGCAGGGTTGCACTGCGGGAGCCGGGGAGTCGGTCTCGTTGTGGGATCCGGCCGGTGGCCATGTGGGGGATGCGTTCAAGTCGCCGTCGGACCACATGTGCAAGCTGGGAATCGTCGGCACCGACGACGAGACGAACTACTACCGCGACCAGATCGCTGCGCCGGCCGACACCGGCGGCCAGGTCATCCTGTCCTCGATGAACGCGTGGCCCACCAGCGTGACGTGGCAGATCACCTGCATCTACTGGCCCGACCTCCCGTCCTGACCGTCGACCCGATCGCTCGATCGTGGCCGGTTTGGATGAGCCGCGCCGTGGTGGAGTAGGTTTCCCGCCCATGAATCTGAAGAAGATCCTTGCGCCTGCCCTGCTCGCCCTGCCGCTGACGGCCTGCCCGACGGAACCGTCGGGCCCGCCGGCGAGCACGACGTCGACCACCTCGAGCACGACGTCGACCACGAGCACGACCTCGACGACCTCGACGACCTCGACGACGAGCACGACGTCGACTACTTCGACGACGACGACGACTGAAGCGCCGTTGCCGACGTTGACGTACACCGGTACTGCTGAGCGGGCGGCGGGTTGTTTCTCGGGGGCGTTTGGTACGACCAACGCGTTTGCGAACGTGTTGGGTGCGGATGGTTGGTGGAACTTCTACTTCCAGGGTTGCAACCTCGGGTCGACCGAGACGGTCGCGTTGCACGAGGCGGGTTCGGGTTCACCGGTTGGCAATGAGTTCCAGTCGCCGACGGGTTACAAGTGCCGGCTGTCGATCGACGGCGGGTCCGATGCGACGCCGTACTACACGAACGACATCGGTATCGCCGATACCGGTGGTTTGATCTTCCTCAGCTCGTCGTATGACTGGCCTGATGGTGACGTTTCGTGGACGGTCACCTGCATTGATGTCGACACGCCTGTGTGATGGGGTTGTGATCGGCGGATAGTTCGGTTGTCGAAACAGCACCCGCCGTTCGGTGGGTGCTGTTTCGCGTTTGGTGACGATTGTCACACGGTGGTAGCGTTTTTCGCATGATTCTGCGCAAAGCCGTTGCCCCTTGTTTGCTTGCTCTGGTCGCGTTGCCGCTGGCCGGATGTCCGACCGAACCGTCGGGCCCGCCGGCGACGACCTCCACCACGACTTCGACGACTTCGACGACGACCACGACTGAGGCGCCGTTGCCGACGTTGACGTACAACGGCACCGCTGAGCGGGCGGCGGGTTGTTTCTCGGGGGCGTTTGGTACGACCAACGCGTTTGCGAACGTGTTGGGTGCGGATGGTTGGTGGAACTTCTACTTCCAGGGTTGCAACCTCGGGTCGACCGAGACGGTCGCGTTGCACGAGGCGGGTTCGGGTTCACCGGTTGGCAATGAGTTCCAGTCGCCGACGGGTTACAAGTGCCGGCTGTCGATCGACGGCGGGTCCGATGCGACGCCGTACTACACGAACGACATCGGTATCGCCGATACCGGTGGTTTGATCTTCCTCAGCTCGTCGTATGACTGGCCTGATGGTGACGTTTCGTGGACGGTCACCTGCATTGATGTCGACACGCCTGTGTGATGGGGTTGTGATCGGCGGATAGTTCGGTTGTCGAAACAGCACCCGCCGTTCGGTGGGTGCTGTTTCGCGTTTGGTGACGATTGTCACACGGTGGTAGCGTTTTTCGCATGATTCTGCGCAAAGCCGTTGCCCCTTGTTTGCTTGCTCTGGTCGCGTTGCCGCTGGCCGGATGTCCGACCGAACCGTCGGGCCCGCCGGCGACGACTACCACCACGGCCCCCCCGCCGGTGCTCGAGTACACCGGTCAGGTGGACAAGACCATCGGCTGCTACTCCGGCGTGATCGGTGACGCTGACGACGTCGTGGCGCTGCCTCTCGGCAACGACGGATGGTGGGACTTCTACTTCCAGGGGTGCAGCGCGTTTGCCACTGAGACCGTCGCTCTGTGGGATCCGCCCGGCGGCGCTACCGGCAACGCCTTCCAGGCGCCGAGCGGCTACAAGTGCAAGATGTCGATCGACGGCACGAGCGATGACACGCCGTACTACACCACCAACATCGGCCCGGCCGACACCGGTGGCTGGATCTTCCTGGAGTCAGCGGCGACGCTCACGTCGGACTGGGACAGCCCCACCACGTGGCGGATCACCTGCATCCTCGTCTGATCACGAACTGACCGTCGCTAAGGCGGGGTAGAGCGGCGTCCACTTCGGTGGGCGCCGCTTCGCGTTGTGGTCTCGATTCCGCTGCTCGGAACGTCGGGACCAGCTCTCGTCAGTCGGGTTCGTGCTGGAGCGGCTGGGGGAGAGCGATCAGCGCGTCCGTTCCGTCGGCGCTGACTCGTGCGGCTGGGATGTCGCCCGTCGCGGCGAGCTCGCCGATGGCGTGCTCCTTGTCGCCGCCTGTGATGAGGAACACCCGATGGCGCGCTCGGTTGATACACGGCACCGTCAGCGTCATGCGCACGAAGCCGCTGTAGAGCTTGCTGATCGCGACGTCGCGGTCGGCGATATCGACGACTGGGTCGCCGGGTGGCCAGCTTGCGGTATGACCGTCGGCCCCGAGGCCGAGATGGACGAGGTCCAGCGTGCCGTCGCACAGACGGGAGAGGTCCGACGCGTACGCCGCCGCGGCCTCGCCCAGGTCGGGCGCGGTGACGTCCATGAGGTGGACGTTCGACGCCAGGATCGGAGCCAGGGCCAGCAGCGACGTCTTGAGGCCGACGCTGTTGCGATCGACGTCACGATCGGGAGCGACGCGTTCGTCGACCTGCCAGACGTGCACTTTGGCCCAGTCGAGGTCGGTGCGCGCGAGGACGCCGAACAGTTCCCAGGGCGCGCGCCCGCCGGAGAGAGCGAGATGACAGGCGCCGCGGGCATCGATTGCTCTCGTGATGTGGGCCGCCATCAGTGCTGCGCCCTCCGGCGCGAACTCCTCAGGGGCGACGTAGCGGAACTCGATCATGGCGAAATGGCCTCAGTGGCGGTCGAGGGGAGGTACCAACTCCCCAAGCCTACGAGGTCGCCGGCCGACCCAGGACCCCAGCTCCCTCGGGGGTATCGGTGGACGGGTCCGCGGTGGTCGAGGGCAGGTTGCACGATGCGCCACGTCTCCTCGACCACGTCGTAGCGGCCGAAGCGGCGAGGGTCGCCGTCGAGCGCATCGTCGAGAAGCCGTTCGTACGCCTCGGCGCGCTCGCCGAGTGCAGCGGCGAAATCGACCGCGATGTCCACCGGCTCGGAGTCCAGGTCTCGACCGGGCTGTTTCGCGTTGAGGGTGAACGTGACGCCATCGGCTTTGCCGAGGCGAAACCGCACCACGTTGGCGGCGGGGCCGGGCGGCCCGGACTCGTTGAACAACATCGCCGGCGGCTCGCGGAACTTCACGACGGCCTCGGTCGCCGAGACAGGCAGCGCCTTCCCGGCGCGGACGTAGAAGGGGACCCCCGACCAGCGCCACGACTCGATCAGTAGGCGGGTTGCCACGTAGGTCTCCGTTGTCGACCCCGCAGCCACACCGTCCTCGTCGAGGTATCCGTCGTACTGGCCCCGGACGATCGAGTCGGCCTCGATCGGGCGCATCGCCGAGAACACCTTGAGCTTCTCGTCGGTGAGGTGCTTTGCGTCGGCCCCGACCGGCGGCTCCATCGCGAGCAATGCGACGACCTGGAGCAGGTGGTTCTGAACGACGTCTCGGAGGCACCCGACCGAATCGTAGAACGAACCCCGCCCCTCGACGCCCATTGGTTCGGCCATCGTCAGCTGAACCGACTCGATGTAGTTCCGGTTCCACAGCGGTTCGAGCAGGGTGTTCGCGAAGCGGAACACCAGGAGGTCCTCGACGGACTCCTTGCCGAGGTAGTGGTCGATCCGGAAGATCTGCTCCTCGGCGAGGTGCTGGTGCAGTAAGCGGTTCAGGCTCTCCGCCGACTGGAGGTCGCGGCCGAACGGCTTCTCGACGACGAGGCGTGAGGTGGCGGTGAGGCCGACATCGGCGAGTGAGCGCACCACGGTGGGGAACATCCCCGGCGGGATGGCCAGGTAGTGGACCGGCAGCCGCGCTCCGAGCGACTGCAACGCCGCGGCGAGATCGACGAACACGTTGCTGTCGGCGTAGTCGCCCCTGACAAGGTGCAGATGCTCGCACATGGATCGAATCGTCGACTCGTCCGGGTCATCGAACGCCGTCCGTACGGCGTCGAAGACGTGGCGATGGAAATCGTCGTCGGTCCAGTCGCTTCGCGACACCCCGATGATGGGGACGCCGAGATGACCGCGCTCCGCCATGCGGTACAGCGCCGGGAACAGCTTGCGCTTCGCGAGGTCGCCGGTTGCCCCGAACAGAACCAGCGCGTCGGCGCGCCCGGCCGCCGCCCGTCCGGTCACGCCGGCTTCTCGACGTGACCGCCGAACTGCTTGCGCATGGCGGAGAGCACCTTGTTGCCGAAGTCGGCCGCGCCTCGGCTCGCGAAGCGGTCGAACAGGCTCGCGGCGAGAACCGGAGTGGGGACACCTGACTCGATCGCTGCCTCGACTGTCCATCGGCCTTCGCCGGAGTCCGAGACCCTGCCGCCGAACCCGCCGAGGGTCGGGTCGTCGTGTAAGCCGATCGCGGTCAGGTCGAGAAGCCACGAGGCGATCACCGAGCCGCGCCGCCACAACTCGGTGATCGCTCCGATGTCGAGGTCGTACCGGAAGTGCTCGGGACTTCGGAGCGGAGTGGTCTCGGCATCGTGGGTCTGTCCCTCAGATCCGACATTCGCATGGTGAAGCACGTTTAGCCCCTCGGCGTAGGCGGCCATGAGGCCGTACTCGATGCCGTTGTGCACCATCTTCACGAAATGCCCTGAGCCCGACGGCCCGCAGTGCAGCCACCCTCGCTCCTCGTTGGCCGGAGCTCCGCTGCGGCCGGGGGTGCGTGGCGCGGCGTCGAACCCCGGTGCCAGCGAATCGAAGATCGGGGCGAGCCGCCCGACCGCGCCCTCGTCGCCACCGATCATCAGGCAGTAGCCGCGCTCCAACCCGAACACCCCACCCGACGTCCCGACGTCGAGATAGTGGATGCCGTGCATGGCGAGCGCCCCCGAGCGACGGAGGTCGTCGTGGTAGTGGCTGTTCCCACCGTCGATGATCGTGTCGCCCTGGTCCAGGAGCGGGACGAGGCGGTCGATGGTTTCGTCGACGAAGGCTGCTGGCACCATGATCCAGATCGAGCGTGGCGCAGCGAGCCTCGCCACCAGGTCGGCGACGTCGTTCACGCCGGTTGCTCCGTCAGCGATGACGGCCTTCACCGCTTCCGGGTTGATGTCGTAGGCAACGCAGTCGTGACCGCTGCGGAGCAAGCGACGGACCATGGCGGAACCCATGCGGCCGAGCCCGACCATGCCCAGCTGCGTGGTGGTCGGACGCACAGGAGTTGGGGCGAACTCGTCGGTCATGGACGCAGTCTTTCAGTCCCCTCACGACGATCGCGCCGAATCCTCGTGATCGGGCCAGGATCGGCGCGATGTTCGGCCGATCTACTGGGCGGTGATCGCGACCACGGTGTCGGTCGGGCCGTCGGTCTGCCCCCCGAACAGGTAGGCGGTCGTTCCCGAGACCGCCACGGCGGCGTCGGATCGTGGTTCAGGAAGGGCTCCGGCTGCGGAGATCACCCCAGTGAGGGGGTCGATCCGGTAGATCTGGTTGGAACGCCCGTCAGGCGTGCGCCCGCCGGCGACGAACAACGACCCACCGAGCGTGAACGCTGACGCTCGGGACAGAGCGACGGGGAGTGGAGCGACGTCGGTCACGACCCCCGAATCGAGATCCACTCGCTGAATTCCCGAGCTCAGCACCTTGTCCCACTCCCCGCCGATCACCCACACCGACCGGCCGAGCATGGCGACGGCGGGGTAGCGGATCGGATGGAGCAGGGTCGTCACGGTCGTGAACGTCGCGCCGTCGACGGTGCGCAGGACCTCGAGCGTGCCAGACTTGCCGTCCCAACCTCCGAGCAGGAGCACGCTGGCGCCGTCACCATCGGTCAATGCTGCGGCGTTGGTGCGGGGCTGGGGCAACGTGCCGGTTGTGCGGAGCTTCCCCTCGGCATCGATGAGATGAACGTCGTCGAAGGTTCCGTTGCCCTTGGCTCCACCCATCACGAGCGTGCCGGTTCCGAGTGCGGCAAGCGCCGGAGTGTGCAGAGCCGCAGGGAGTCTCCCGGCTTCGTCGGTGGCACCGCTCGTGGGGTCGAAGGACCAGAGCGTTGCGGAGGAACTCTTCGTGTCGTCGAGGCCACCAGCGATGAGGACGCGGGCACCAGCAGAGGCAGCGCCGGCGAGTGAGCGTTTCGTCGGCAGTTTCGTCGGCAGCGCTGTCGCCGTTGCTGTGGTAGCAGCTACGGGTGCCATCGTCGTGACCACTGCTGTTGTCGTGGCCGTGTCCCGCGTCGTCGTCGTTTCGGGGTCATCTCCGCCGCACTGCCACAGGATCAGGATCAGGACCAGCGCGATCCCGACTGTCCGAGCAAGCCGCAGTTTGCGACGGTTGCTCCAGGCTGCGATTCCGCTGTTCGGCCGGCGGTAACTGCCGTTCTTCCCGATCGTCGGAGGGGGAGGCGCGAGTGGGCTCGATCCGCGTGCTCTCGGTCGACGATCTGGCGGAGTGCGCGTGGCTGGCCGGCGAGCTGACGCCGGACGCCGCGTGCTCGGCGTGCGGGACGGCATGTGGTCGAGTCTGTCAGGGCCGACGGGGCGGGGCGCGGACGGGGCTGAGGAGCGAGCCGCTACAGCCGAACGTCGATCCCGGGTCCGTGGGGCGGGCCTGAGTTGTCGGGGCCGTCCTCGGTCGCTTCGAGGACTTCCTCGACGGTGGCGGTGCGTTCCCAGTACGCGGATGAGGCCACCGCGATCAGCACCCAGACGATGGCGACCACGTAGGTCCAGCTGAGCATCGCCAACGCTATGCCGATGCCACCGAAACCCCGGCCGTACCAGTCGAACCATCCCGGGAGGATCTCCGCACTGAGCCTCCAGAGCGCGGTGCTGGCGATCATGCCCATGACCGCGCCCGGACGAAGGTCGGGCGGGTCCAGATCCTTGTCGAGCAGGAGGCGCGGGGTGATGAGCCAGAACCAGTAGTTCATGATGAGGATGATCGGTATGACGGCGCCGTAGTACGGGCGGCCGAAGCGGACCGGCACCCCTAGCAGGAACTGGCTCAGCCCGAATGAGGCGAAGACCATGATGAACCAGAAACCGCCTCTCACCGCCCCGCGCCATCCGCCGTAGGGCTTGACCCCCCACGCCTCGGCGAATGTCTTCTCGAAGATCGAGCCGACGTCAAACCCGCTGATAGCGAAGGACAACACCACGATCACTGACGCCACGCGGAGGATGCCGCGGTTCGGTGGGAAGGCGTCACGCATGATGTCGGCGGTCGGGCCGTCGAGCCGGAACTGTTCGACCATTATCTGGCCGAGGTCGAGGTGGCGACGCGCCGTCGCGATGGCGGCGAACAGCAGAACCATCAGTGGAATCACACAGATGAACAGGTTGAACGCAAGGAGGTTCGCCTTGCGAACTCCGGAGATGTCGAAGAAGCGGCGGACCGTGAGGGTCGGAATGCTGATCGCCCGATTGGCGAGGATGTGCTCGACACGGGAGCGCCAGTGCGCCTGGTCGAATGCCGCTCCGCGGTCCGTCTCCTCCGACATGCCGGCAAGTCTCGCGCCGGCAACCCGTTCTGTTGTACGAAGCGCGCGCCCAGGCGCGCGCTTCGTACAACAGAACCGGTTTGGGGCGCGAGGTTTTGTCCACGCAGCCCTACCCTGGCAGCCATGTTTTGCCGCGCTCGCCTCCGAAGGACCCTGGGGTTGGTCATCATCGGGAGTCTGGTTGCGCCGGCGTGGGCCGTCGTCAGTAGCGGCACCGCCGCTCGGCCCGCGGCCGCGCAGACCTCCTTCACCATCTCAGGTGGCGGTTGGGGCCACGGCGTCGGCATGAGCCAGTACGGGGCGAAGGGCCGGGCCGACGCCGGGCAGAGCGCCGCGCAGATCCTCGCCGAGTACTACCCCGGAGCGGTCGTCGAGAGTCGAGCCTTCACCGGCCCGCGGGTGAAGCTGGGCGACGCCAACGTCACCGATCTCTCCTCGGCGACCGGGACCATCGCCGTTGACGGCTCGGGGCTCGCCGCACCCGGTGAGCGCGTCACGGTCCGGTCCGTGTCCGGCAGCCTCTTCTACGAGCGGTCCGGCCAACCCATCACGGCGCTCGCCGCGCCGGGCGCGCCCGCGACGTTGTCATGGAGCGGCGGCACCATCACGGTGTCGGCAACCGGAAGGTCGTACCAGTACGGGGCGTTGCGGCTCATCCCGAACGGCAACACCTTCGAGATGGTCGTAGTCGGCATGTCGATGCAGCAGTACCTCTACGGCCTCGGCGAGATGCCCGCGTCGTGGCACGGCGAGGCGCTGAGGGCGCAGGCAATTGCGGGGCGGAGTTTCGCCGCATATCGCGTGTCGATCCGCCCACAGGACCCGGACTTCGACATGTACGCGTCGGTGAGCGACCAGGCTTATGTCGGCACGCAGGTGACATCGGGGGCGTCGGGGGCGAACTGGACGGCTGCGGTCGACGCTACGGACGCGCAGGTACTGACCTCGGCGGGATCGCCGATCCAGGCGTTCTACTCGTCGAGCAACGGCGGGTACTCGGAGCGAACCGACTACGTCTTCGTGGCGTCGTTGCCCTACTTCGCGGCGTCGGCCGATCCGTTCGACGCCAACCCGGCCAACCCAAACGCCGTGTGGACTCGTACGTTCGGCGGTGACGAGTTGGCCGGCTGGCTGAACGCGGGTGGGCGCGGCTGGGTCGGTTCGGTCACCGGGATCTCAATCGGCGGCAACGTCGGCGCGTCGGGACGCGTCGACAAGGCGACGGTGACGGTGACCGGCACCTTGCGCACCGTGACGATGACGGGCAACCAGTTCCGGCTGGCGGTCAATGCGGCTGCTCCCTCCTCTCGTGACCTGTTGAGCACGAAGTTCGTTATCGGCGGGCCGGCGACAGCAGAAACCTCTCCTGTGCCCCCGCCCGACACGACTGCTCCCGACCTGAAGGTTCTGGTCGCGAACCCGATGCGGTTCGGCCGGAGCGGTGACATCTGTGCCTTCGTCCTCAGCGACGAGGTGGCCATCACAGCGATTCACATTCGCCTCGGGCGAACTGAGCTGCGGAGTCGCGTCGGTGGCGTAGGTCCGGCGTTCCCCCAGATCATGTGCATCAACATCCCGCCGCGGCTTCGACCGAGGCGACCGACCAGGGTCGTGCTGACCGGCGCTGCACTCGACGCAGCGGCCAACCTTCGCTTCGTCCAACCCACGGTCACGATCGCCCGGTAGCGGTGAGTCCGACGCCGGCTCAGGCAGGGCCGAGCTCAGGCGGAGCCGAGCAGGCAGGCGCGAGGAGGCAGGCGACCAACGACATGGGTAGGCCGACGACGTTGTCCCACGCTCCGTCGACCGACTCGACCAACTCGCCACCGATGCCTTGGATGGCGTACGCCCCAGCCTTGTCGCGAGGCTCTCCCGTCGCAACGTATGCCTCGATCTCGTCTCGATCGAGCGTGCGGAACGTCACGACGCTGACCGCGACGTCGCTACGCGTCACGCCGTGATGAGCGACTGCCACTCCGGTCATCACCTCGTGAGAGCGCCCCGACAGTCGAAAGAGCATCGCTGCTGCCTCGGTGTCGTCGGCGGGCTTGCCGAGGAGAACTCCGTCGACGGTGACGATCGTGTCGGCGCCGAGCACCGTGGCCTCGGGGTGGCGGTGGGCTATGACCTCAGCCTTGTTCCGTGCGAGACGCTCGACGTAGCGCCGCGCCGACTCGTCGGCCAATGGCGTTTCGTCGACGTCGGCAGGGTCGATGTCGAAGGCGTAGCCGGCGTCGGCCATCAGCTTCGAGCGGCGCGGTGACGCCGACGCCAGGATCAAACTCACGATGCTCGTCGCCTCGCCGCTACCCGCCGGAACTCACCGACTCGGCGGCGGCGCTCAATGCCTCGTCGCTGTCGGCCAACTCGAACCAGCGGTCGGGGAGCGACACCGTGCGTGGCCCGTTCTGGTGCCCTCGCTTTGCGCGTGGCCCCTCCGGTGTCATGCGGAGCGACCGGTCAAGACGACCCAGCGTGTCGGCGAGTTGGTCGCGGCTCTGGAGCTGGTTCAGCTCGCGGCGGACCTCGCTTCCCACCGGGTAGCCCTTGAGGTACCAGCCGGTGTGCTTGCGGAACTCGCGAACCCCGAGCCAGCCGCCGGCCCAGGCGATAAGCAGGTCGATGTGGCGGATCATCGTGTCGCACACCTCACCCAGCGTCGGCGGAGGCGGGACGTCGCGGCCCTCGAACGCTGCGACAAGGTCGCGGAACAGCCACGGTCGGCCGAGGCAGCCACGTCCGACGACCACGCCGTCGCACCCGGTGGCAGCCATCATCGCGACGGCGTCGGACGCCTCCCAGATGTCGCCGTTGCCGAGCACGGGGATCGACGTTACGTGCTGCTTGAGCTCGCCGATGGCCTCCCACCGGGCGTCGCCGGAGTAGAGCTGCTCGGCGGTACGCGCGTGGAGAGCGATCATGGCGCATCCCTCGTCCTCGGCGATTCGGCCGGTCTCGAGGAAGGTCAGGGGATGGTCGTCGTCGATCCCCATCCGGAACTTGGCGGTGATCGGCACGGGTCCGGCTCCGGCGACGGCTGCGGCGATGATGTCGCGGAGGAGGCGCTTTCGGACGGGCAGGGCCGAGCCACCGCCGTTCTTGGTGACCTTGGGGGCTGGGCACCCGAAGTTGAGATCGATGTGGTCGACGTGGTCGGTGTCGACGAGTCGTCGGACGGCTTCGCCGACGTGGTAGGCATCGATGCCGTAGAGCTGGATGCTTCGCAGCGGCTCGTCGTCGTCGAAGTGGGCCATGCGCTGAGTCTTGGCGTTGCCCTCGACGTACGCGCGGGCCGTGATCATCTCGCTGACATACAGCCCGGCCCCCTGGGCGCGGCACAGTCGTCGAAACGGCGCGTTGGTGACGCCCGCCATCGGGGCGAGCACCACGGGCACGTCGAGCGTCAGCGGGCCAATCTGCACTCGATCATTCTGCCCGCCACCTGTTCTGTTGTACGAAGCGCGCGCCCAGCCGCGCGCTTCGTACAACAGAACAGGTTGGGGTTGGGGCTATGGGGCGGCGCCGACGATTCGTTCGTAGTTGGCGGGGTCGGTGGCGCCCTCGGTGCACAGCGCTAGCACCGTCGACGTGTCGTCGAGGCCCATGTCGCGCAGCACCCCTGGCGCCTCCTCGGCGATGGCCAGCCACGCGGCGACCGCTGCCGCTCCTGTCTCACCGACGACGATGCCCTCGTTCGCCAGCAATCGCATGGCATCGGCGGCGTATCGGTCCTCAATGGCGGTGCACCAGTCGATGCGGGCGGCCATGACCGGCCAGGCGACCATCGAGACGGTTCCACAGTTCATGCCGGCCATGATCGACTCGTGAGGACCCGGCACTGTCGCCGGTCGTCCCGCTTCGATGGACCGGAGGAGACAGTCTGCGACGGCCGGTTCGACGGCGATCCGAACCGGGCCATCGGGCGGCGGCTCGGGCCAGTGGTCGAGCATCGCCTGGGCGAACGCTCCGACGCCAACGGGAACGACGACAGCATCGGGTCGGTCGACGCCGAAACCGCCGATCTGTTCGTCGATCTCGTCGAAGATCGTCGCGTAGCCCTCGGCGATCCAGCGAGGCACCTCGACGTAGCCCGGCCAGGACGTGTCGCTGACCACCAACCGGTCGGGTCCGGCGGTCGTCGCCGCGGTGGCGACGGCGTGGTCGTAGTCGCCGTCGACAACGGTGACCCGGGCGCCCTCCGACTCGATGGCGCTGACCCGCGCCGCGGCGGTCCCGGCCGGCATGTAGATGTCGGCAGCGAGCCCGAACCACCGCGCTGCTCGGGCCACGGCCCGCCCGTGATTGCCATCGGTCGCGGTGACGAGCGTGAGCCCGGCGTCGTCGGTGAACGCCCCACGCAGTTCGTCGAAGGAGCTGGCAGCGGGCAGCGAGCCGTGTCGCTCGACGGCGCGCTTCGCCAGCAGCCGATAGGTCGCCCACGACGCGCCGATCACCTTGAAAGCCGGAAGGCCGAGCCGTTGCGCTTCGTGTTTCACCAGGAAGCGCCCGACGCCGACCCGCTCCGCGAGCGGCGGCACGTCGAGCAGCGGAGTCAGTTCGTAGCCGTCGAGCAGCCGGTGTAGGTCGAGCGGGCGGGCGAGCGCACCCGGCGGTAGGTCGACCGGCTCAGCCGTTCCCGGCTCATCGGCCGACGTGGCCGCAACGTGCGGGTTGCGAAGGAGCCGCATCCGGCGATCGTAACGGCGCGCGGGCGGGTCTCAGTCCCGCCTGCGATGATCTTCACATGACTTCGATCGCCGATCGCTACCGCAACATCGCCGGGACCTTTACCCAACGGGTGACGGAGGTTGCCCCCGACGCCTGGGAGAACCAGTCGCCCGTGCCGGAGTGGACGACGCGCGACGTGGTGCGTCACCTCGTCGAATGGGTGCCGTCGTTCCTCGAGAGCGGGTGCGACGTGCGAATTCCAGAGGGTCCGTCCGTCGTCGACGACCCCGTCGGAGCGTGGGCCAACCTCAGCGATGCGCTGCAAGCGGTGCTCGACGACCCCGCGGTCGGCACCAGGAGCTTCTCGCACCCGAGGGCCGGCGATCACCCTCTCGACCAGGCGATTGCGATGTTCATCATGGGGGACGTGTTGATGCACACGTGGGACTTGGCCCGAGCCGCCGGTCTCGACGACACGATCGATGCCGAGGAGGCCGCGGCCATGTACGAAGGCATGTTGCCGATGGACGAGATGCTGCGCCAGAGCGGGCAGTACGGACCGCGGGTCGACGTGGCCGACGACGCCGACGTGCAGACCAAGTTGATGGCGTTCGTCGGCCGGCACCCCTGAAGCCGCGGCGCCAGCGGCGGCGCGTCAACGTCGTCTGCGATCGCGCGATGCTGGGCGGATGCAACGTGTGGTCATCACCCGATACGGCGGACCCGAAGTCCTCGAGGTGCGCGACGCCCCAGACCCGTCCCCGATGCGGGGCGAGGTCCGCATCGCCGTCGCCGCAGCAGGACTGAACTTCGCCGACGTGTCGGCTCGGGTCGGCCTCTACCCCGACGCTCCGAAACCCCCGATGACCGTCGGCTACGAGGTGTCGGGCACCGTTGACGCTGTCGGCGGCGGAGTCGACGACTTCGAGGTCGGCGACAAGGTGGTCGCGCTCACCCGGTTCGGAGGGCAGTCGTCGAGCGTCGTGGTGCCTCAGCACCAGGTGGTGCACCTGCCGGACGGGTTGGACCTCGTCCACGCCGCGGCCATCCCCGTCAACTACCTGACGGCCTACCTGATGCTGGTGCGCCTCGGAAACGTTCGGAACGGCGAATCGGTGCTGATTCACGCTGCAGCCGGCGGCGTCGGGTTCGCGGCGCTGCAGATCTGCAAGCAACTCGGTGCGGTCACCTACGGCACCGCCAGCGCCGCCAAGCACGAGCGGCTCCGAGCCGAAGGGCTCGATCACCCGATCGACTACCGCAACCAGGACTTCGCCGCCGAGGTGACCCGCCTCACCAAGGGGCGTGGCGTCGACGTGATCCTCGACGCCGTCGGCGGCAACACCAGCCGGAAGAACTATCGCCTTCTACGCCCGCTCGGTCGACTGTTCCTCTTCGGTGCGTCATCGGCGTCACAGGACCCGAAGCGGAACCTCCTGAAAGCGGCGTCGGCGATCGCGCAGTTCCCCGTCTTCCACCCGCTGCCGCTGATGAACGCGAACAAGGGTGTGTTCGGCGTGAACCTTGGGCACCTCTGGGACGAGAAGCAGCTGATGAACGAGGCGCTGACCGAGCTGCTGGCATGGTGGGCCGACGGGCGGATCGAGCCGGTGATCGATTCGACGTTCCCGTTCAGCCAGGCCGGGAAGGCGCACGATCAGCTGCAACAGGCTCGAAACGTGGGGAAGGTGCTCCTGATCCCCTGACTGCCTGGACTCCGTCCCATACCAACAGCACGAGCGCCGCCCAGATGAGTGCGAATCCGGCCAGACGCGACGGCGGCATCTCTTCGCCGAAGTAGAGCCACCCCAACAGCAGCTGCCCCCAGGGTGTGAGGTATTGCAGGAGCCCGATCATCACCAACGGAATCCGTTGTGTCGCCGCGCCGAACAGCAGCAGGGGGACGGCGGTGACGATGCCGAGCGCGAGCAGCCTCACGTCGAGGAACACGCCGTGGTTGCCGAGCGCCGTGTCGCCACGGGCGAACGTCCACGCCAGCGCCACCGCCCCGATCGGGAAGAGGAGCGCCGTCTCAGCCGTGAGCGACGCGACCGTGTCGAGACCGACCTTCTTCTTGAGGTAGCCGTATCCGGCGAAGGTGAACGCCAGCGTCAGCGCGATCCACGGCACCTCTCCGTAGGCGATCGCGAGGATGAGCACCGCGATGGCACCGAGCGCCAGTGCCCCGATCTGGAGTGGGCGGATCGTCTCCTTGAGCAGCGTGACGCCCATCGCCACGGTCACGATCGGGTTGATGAAGTAGCCGAGCGACGCATCGATGACCCGGTCGATGCTGACCGCCCACACATAGACGAGCCAGTTCGCGCTCAGCAGGAGCCCGGCGACGACCAGAAGTCCGGCGGCGCGGGGATCTCGGCGAAGCGTCCCGATCCAGGACCAGTTCCGCTGGAGCGCCAGCACGGCGAGCATCAAGACGAACGACCAGGTGACCCGGTGGGCCAGCACCTCCCACGGTTCGGCGGGTTCGAGCGAGTGGAAGTAGAGCGGGAACAGACCCCACAGCGCGTAGCAGCTGATGCCGGCGAGGACGCCGAGGTTGTGGTCGGACCGTTCGGGCACGGCGTGACCCTACGTCGGGCGGCACCGGACCGACGGTGGGTTTACCGGACGAGCCGGGTTACACCAGCGACCGCAGCAGTTCCCGCGTGCGATCGGCCTCGTCGCCGGGCCTCCCCGACTCGACGGCCACGAACTCGGTGACCCCGATGTCGGCGAGGTGCATGATCTGGGTTCGGACCGCCTTCTCGTCGCCGACGATGGCCACGTCGGCCGGGCCGGCGGCTCCCTCGCGGTCGAGCATGGCGCGGTAGCTCGGGAGCAGTCCGTACATCTCGAAGAGGGAAGCACATCGTGCGCGGGCCGCGTCGGGGTCGGTCGTGACCGCGACCGGCAGGGCGGCCACGACCTGGGGCGCCGAGCGATCGGCCTCCGCTGCGGCAGCGGTGATGGTCGGAACGATGTGGCTCTCGAGTGTATTCGGGCCGGTCATCCACGTGACGGTCCCTGACGCCTCGCTCCCGGCGAGCGCGAGCATCCTCGGACCGAGTGCGGCGACGAGGACCGGCGGGGCCGATATGCCGCGAGGCATCGTCAGCGTCATCGCCGTGGTGATGACATCGCCCTGATGGGAGACCCCTTCGCCGCGCAGCAGCGGTTGGAGCACGGCGAGGTACTCGGCCATGTGGCGGGCCGGCTTGTCGAAACTCATGCCGAACATGTTCTCGATGACCATCTGGTGGCTGAGCCCGATGCCCAACGTGACCCGCCCATCGGCGGCGGCCTGCGCCGTGAGCGCCTCCTGGGCCATCGTCACCGGGTGGCGCGGGAACGTCGGGACGACGGCGGTACCGAGCGCGATCTCGGGAACCTCCCGCCCCACGATCCCGAGCAGCGCCAGCGCCTCGAAACCGAAGATCTGTGGAACCCACCACGACGCGAAGCCGTCATAGTGGGCCTTCTCCGCCGAAGCGACGAGTCCGTCGATGGTTCCACCCGCCGAGGCGGCCGATTCGAAGATACCGATCTGCATAGACCGCAACCTATGCCGTTCTGTCCCGCGTTTCTTCAGGGAATCCTGAAGAAACGCGGGACAGAACGGGCCTTGAGGGGGTGCCGGGGCGCTCAGCCGCCGATCGGGAACGGTCGCGCCGCTCCTGTCGCGTCGACGACGAACAGTCCACCGACGAAGTTCGACACGAACGTTCGACCGTCGGGGAGCGACGCCATGTTGTCGCCGAAGTCCGCGGGGATCACCGACGATCGAGTGGCCACCCCGGTCGCGGGATCGATGTCGTAGACGCCGGCACCCACCGCCTCCAACGCCAACAGGCGGCCGTCGGGAGTCCACCTCACCGATGCTCCGAACCGGAGGCCCCGCTTGGATGAGTCGTGGGGGAACGACAGGCGGAGGGTGTCGACAGCACCGGTTCCGATGTCGATGCGGGCAATCGCCCCGTCGCCGGTCAACGCGGTCACCGCCCCGCCCGCCGGTGCCCACAACACCCCATCGGGGCCGAAGGAGAAGCCGTTGGTCTCGCCGACCCCGGCGGCCACCATGGTCACGGCACCGGTGGATAGCTCGATGCGGTCGATGTGGCTCGCCTCGCTGAACTCGTAGCCGACCACCACGGCCGTCCCGTCGGGCGTCAGCGCGATCGGATTGACGCCGATCGGTCGGTGGGCAAGAACCGACACCCGAGGGGTCGACCCGTCGCGTCGGACCCGCCCCACCACGCCCGTTTGCGGCGACGTGTAGATCACCGACCCATCGGGCGCGATCACCAGGTCGTCGGGCGCTGCGATGCCGTCGTCGGCGTTGAGGCGCTCCAACACGCGTCCTGTCGTGGCGTCGAGCCGCAGGAGTTGGCCGCCGAAGTAGTCGGCCAACCACAGGTCGGTTCCGTCGAAGACCAGACCGTTGCTGCCGATGGGACCGGCCTGTGGCACGGTGCCGTCGGGCAGCGTCGAGGGTGGCACGCACGCCGCAAACACGAGGAGCAATCCGGCGACCGCCGCGAAGGTGGTACGTCGAACCCGATGAACAGCGATCCCAGCACGCATCGGGCCAACTGTAGGACCCCTACCCGGCGGTCACATCCGGACTCCTGGTGCTCGTCAGACGAGCCGGCGGTGCAACGTGGTCTGGGTGAGCTCGGGCGACTCGACCCAGCAGCCGTCGGTCCCGTCAACCGTCTTGATCCACCCGGGATCGAGGCTGAGCGCATGGTCGGCTTCCTCAACCTCGGCGATTGATGCGTAACTCGTCAGCCAGCCCACCGAACCGTACGGTCCGGTCAGGGAGCGGACGAACATCGAGGAGCGGCCGGTGATCGAGTCGGCGGTCATGGCGAGCTCGACTCCGGCTGCCATCGCCCGTGTGGCGTGGCCGCTGGCGATGACTGCGCTCGTCACCCCGACGTAGGTGATGTCGCGCTCGGTGTCGGGCAGACCATGGAGCGGTTGGAACACCCCGTCGTCGAGGGTGCCGTCGAGATGCTCCGGGCCCTGGGCGACGAGCTCAAGGTAGGAGGCGTCGGCCATCAGTTGGTCGCCGACCGCTTCGAGACTCGTGAGGTCCTTGAACCAGGACGACCATGTGATCGTGCCGAACCCGGGGGAGAGGGTGGCGGCCCAGAGCCGCACGTCCTGACCGGTGATCTCGGTGACCTTGCTGCACACATCGGTTGCCCACTCGATGCCGGCGGGACCACTCCCGCTCAGGCGCGAGCGACGGGTAAAGAGAAACATGGCGTCCACCCCCTGGAAGCTCCGGGAGAGCGGGGTGCCCCTCCTGTCAACTTCGTCTCATTTCGGAGGGCGGTCAAGGAGCACGTCCACGTGGGACAATCGGGACATGGAGCAGCAACCGCAAGCCGGCACATCCGTGCAGATCGTCGAGGTCGCGGCCCGCGATGGACTCCAGTCGGATCCGACGATCCTGAGCACGGTGGACAAGGTCGAGCTGATCACCCGTGCAGTGCGGGCGGGCATCCGGCGGATCGAGACCGTGAGCTTCGTCAATCCCAAGCGGGTGCCGCAGATGGCCGACGCAGACGACGTGATGGCCGCACTGCACGCCGACACCGCGACCCGGGCGCTGGGTGCGTCCTACATCGGTCTCGTCCTCAATGAGCGCGGCCTTCAGCGCGCGCTGGACACCGGCGTCGACGAGATCAACGTCGTTGTCGTCTGCACCGACTCGTTCGCCGAGAAGAACCAAGGGCAGAACGCTCAAGGTCTGATCGATGCAGCGACGGCAATCTGCGAGGACGCCCGATCGGCCGGGTTGCCGTCGTCGATCACGATGGCGGCCACCTTCGGGTGTCCGTATGAGGGAGAGGTGTCCCTCGACCGCGTGCAGTGGGTGCTGGAACAGGTGGTCGCAGCAGGGCCGAACGAGATCGCTCTCGCCGATTCGATCGGGGTCGCTGCCCCGACCGACGTGTCGACCCGCGTGGCCTTGGCTCACGACGTGATCGACGGCGCTCCGATTTCGTTGCGCTGCCATTTCCACAACACCCGCAACACCGGGCTTGCGAACGCCGCGGCGGCGGCCAACGCCGGGGTGCGGGTCTTCGACAGTTCGCTCGGCGGGATCGGTGGCTGCCCGTTCGCCCCGAACGCGACCGGCAACGTCCCAACCGAGGACCTCCTCTACATGCTGCACCGCATGGGTTACACGTCGGGTGTCGACCTCAACGCACTCGCGTCTCACGTGCCCTGGTTGGAGCAGGTGTTGCGTCACCCGGTGCCCGGCTACCTGTCCAAAGCCGGCAACTTCCCGCGAACCAGCTGAGCCTCCGGTACCTGACAAGTCGTCGCTTCATGCTTGTCGGTGGTCGGCGCGGGTGGGAGATTGGAGTCGTGACCGACCCGGGAACGTCTCGGCCCGACCAATTCGACGCGGCGCTTGGTGCGGCGATGCGAATGACGCTCGACGTCGAGCTGGTCGCCGCCACGGTTGCTCACCTCGGGGCGCGGGCGGGCGGGCCACTCTCCCCGGCGATCGCCGAGGCCGTCGAAGATCTGGCGACGTTGACGCTGCCGCAGCTCGACGAACTCCAACCGTCACAGGTCCAGGCGCTTGCCGGGATCCTGACGACCATCTTCCGACAGGCTGCCGACCTGATCGACCACCCGGACCGGACGCCGGGGTGGACCTTCGACGACCCGGTGATCCTGCAGGCCACGGGCCGTGCGTCGATGTCGGTTGCCGATGTACTCGCCGAGGTTGCCAATGATCTGGGGGATCTCGCTGAGCGGATGAGCGCGGGCGGGACCTTCTGCGACGTTGGCACGGGAGTCGGGTGGCTGGCGATCGCGGCGGCCTCGCACTGGCAGCAGGCGAGAGTTGTCGGGATCGACATCCATGCGCCCGCGTTGTTGTTGGCCGAGCGAAACGTCGCGTCGAGCGGCGTTTCGGACCGGATCGAGATCCGTCGGCTCGACGTCCGTGATCTCGACGTCGAGTTCGACGCTTCCTTGGACCTCGTTTGGCTCCCGGGCCCATTCCTCCCGTTCGACGTCGTGCCATCGGCACTCGCAGCAGCCTCTCGTAGCCTGTGCCCGGGTGGATGGCTCGCGTTCGGCCTGTTCGGTGGCCCGCCCGACCCGATTGGTCAGCGATTGGCCGACCTTCGCACGCTTCGAGCAGGCGGTCACCCCTGGTCAGCGGATGCGGCGGTCGCCGCGGTCGGAGATGCAGGATTCGCGAACGTGCGCGAGGTCGATCGCTCGTGGAACGCGCCGGTTCGACTCGTTGTCGGCCAGGTGCCGGCCGATGGGCGCTGATCGGCGCCTGACCCACCCCGGTTCGTCATGCGAGGGAGCTGACCAGCTCCCACAGCGCTACGACGTGGTGACGTTCCGTGTGGTGGGACCCGACACAGATGCGCATCGCCTTCCTCCCGTCGAGAACGGTCGGCGTCACCTGGGCCGCCCCGGAGGCGTTGATGGCCTCCACCAACGCCTCCGTCGCCTCGTCGCCGGCGCGATGGGCGATGCACACGAGGTTCATCGAACGGGGCGCGAGCAGCTCGAACCGGTCGTCGGCTCGCACCCAGGACTCGACTTCGGTCGCCCACTCGATGTGGCGACCGATCATGTCGGCGATTGCGTCGACACCGTCGAGGCGCAGCACGAACCATGCTTTGAGGGCGCGGAACCGACGGCCCAACGGCACCTGCCAGTCCCGGTAGTCGATCACCGCTCCGGACTGTGCCTGAGCTGTTCGCAGGTACGCGGGTTGGATCGACAACGCCTCGATGAGCGGCCCGCGGTCCCGAACCCAGAAGAAGGAGCAGTCGAAACCGACGCCCATCCACTTGTGGCCGTTGGTGGTGTAGCTGTCGGCCAGGTCGAGCCCGTCGTTCACCCAGCGGAGTTCGGGCGCCAACGCCGCGACTCCGCACATGGCTCCATCGACGTGGAGCCACGCCCCTGACGCGGCACAGATCGGTGCGAGGTCGACGACCGGGTCGAACGCCTCCGACGAGGTCGAACCGGCGTTGGCGCACACGAAGAACGGTGTGAGGCCGGCGGCGACATCGCTCTCAATGGCGCGGCGAAGGGCGTCGGGGCGCATCGCGAATGCCTCGTCGTGGTCGACAACGCGGATCTGGTCGGCACCGATACCGGCGATGCGCAACCCCTTCTCGATGGAGGAGTGAGCCTGCGCGGTGCAGTATGCGACGAGCTGGGCGGGCAACGCACCGAGCGCCGTCGCCCGGGTACGCGCCGCGAGGATGGCGCACAGCGTGGAACTCGACGCGCTGTCCTGGATGACTCCGTTGCCGACGAAGTGCTCCGGCAACCCGAGGAGCTCGACCATCCAGTCGAGTACGAGCGTCTCGACCTCAGTCACTGCCGGGCTCGTCGCCCAGCTGAACCCGTTGACCCCGAGCCCGGAGCTGACGAGATCGCCCAGTATCGACGAGAAGGTCGTGTTCGCCGGGAAGAAGGCGAAGAAGTTCGGCGACTGCCAATGGGTGAGTCCGTCCATGACCGGCCCGTCGAGGTCGGAGAGGACTGCGTCGAACGGTTCCGGTGCCGCCGGTGGATTCGCGGCGAGACGATCTCGGACCTCGCCAGGTTGCACCTGGGAGAGCACCGGCCGGTCGCCGACGTTCGCGTGGTAGTCGGCGATCCAGTCGATCAGGAGGTGTCCGGCCTTGCGGAACTCATCGGGCGTCACGGTTCTACGATGCAGAACTCGTGACCTTCGGGGTCGGCGAGCACGACGAAGGTGCCCGCGAGGTCGGTGACCGGATCTCCGAGACGAGAGGCACCGAGGTCGATGGCACGCTCCACGGTCGCCTCGATGTCGGCGGCACCGAGATCGAGGTGTAGGCGGACCTTGCCGGTCTTGGCCTCTGGCACCTTCTGGAACGCGATGCGTACGCCGTCGGCGTCGGCGGGACCACCCCCGCGCGTGGCCGGCTCGATCCATGTCCACTCCTCGTCGAAGGTGTGGAGCGAACAGTCCAGCAGGTCGGCGTAGAAGCGCCCGAGCAAGGCGGGCTCTGCGCAATCGACGACGACCTCGGCCAGATGCACGACGACGGTCACGATGGGTCCTCTCCAAACGGGGGTCTTCCCGGCGACGCTAGACCACGCGTGGCGCGCCCTCCCCCGGTTACAGCGTTCGTCCGCGCCGGTCGGCGCGTGCGCCCGCGATGGCCAGTCCCGCCGTTCCGAACACCACGTCAGATCCGAGCGCGATCAACAGCACGAGAGAACCCATCACACCGATCGTCCGGTTGGTCGGAAAGCCGGACACACCGAGGGCGAGGAACGACGCGATCAGCACCGCCGACGACGACACCATCGCCCGTCGAACGGTTGCGAGGGCCTCGTCGAGGGCGGCGCGTGACGAGGTGTGTGTCGGCCGTAGCTCGCGGTAGCGGTTGAGGATGTGCACGGTGTCGTCCGCGGCGAGGCCCATGGCGACGCAGAACACCACTCCGGCAACGGGGTCGAGCGTTTCCTTGACCAGGGTGTAGATGGCGAGTCCGACCGAGATCGGGACGACGTTGGGCAGCAACGCGACCAGCGCCAACGTGATGCTCCGGAAAGCGACGCCGATCGCGATCACGATCAGAGCAACGGCGATGATCGTGGCGAGGATCAGCTCTCTGCTCAGCTCGTTCATCCCCGCGTAGGCCACCGGCGCCTCGCCGGTCACCTGCACGTCGATGCCGGTGCCGGCGAACAACTCAGCGCCCTCCGCGTCGATTCGCTCGGCGAGATGCACGATGTCGGTCGAGCCGGTGTCGCGATGGAAGCCGCGCAGCCTGGTCCACGACCGGTCGTCGGTGAGCACGCGGGCGAGTGCGCCGCTTCGATCGATCGAACCGAAGCCGTCGAGGTAGGTCAAGACCTCGGCGTCGGTTGTAGGAGCGGGGATGCCAAGGTCGGCCATCGCGGAGAAGGCCGACGGCAACCCCACCGTTCGTATGCCTTCGTCGTCGGACAGCCAGTCGCGCAGGCGTTGCATTCGTTCGATTGTGTCGAGGCGCTCGAACGCCCCCGATTCACCGCGAAGGCTGATCTCGATCGGCACGATGCCGGCCAGCCGCGAGTCGACGAGTGCATTGCCGACGCTGGTCGGCCGGTCGGAGTTCAGCATGCCCGACAGCGAGTAGTCGTACCGGGCCGTCATCGAAACGAGCACCGACCCGGCGACGAGAGCGAGGCCGATCGCGTACACGACCCGTGATGTTCCGGCCTGCGTCAGGCGGGTTGCGACCGCGCCGGCGGGTCGGGTGTGATCCGTGAGATAGCGGGCCGGCGGTTCGCTGCGCCGCAGGACGAGGAGTGCCGGCACGGCGACCGACGTCGAGACGAAACAGAACCCGATACCGGCCGCGAGGTAGAGCCCGAACTCGTGGAGGATCGACATCTTCGCGGTGAGGAGCGATACGAACCCGATGGCGTTGGTGGCGGTGCACACGACCGCGGCGCGGCTGACCCGTTCGAGGGTGGTGCGGGCGGCCGTCTCCGGGTCCGCCCCGGCGGCGCGCTCGCGGTAGAACCGGTGGACTAGGTGGGTCGCCGTGGCGACGACGACACCCATCAGCAGCACGGGGTAAACGATCGTCACCTGGTTGATGTCGTCACCGGCGAGACCGATTACGCCGGCAGTGCACACGATCGACACAACGATGGCGACCATCGGCGCGATCACGGCGATTGGCCGCCGGAAGTACCACCACAACAGCAGCGCCATCATCAGGGTCGCCAGCGGTGAGAGTTTGAGCAGGTCGCCCTGCATCTCGGAGATCGCGGCGATCCGGGTGAAGGCGACCCCGGCGTAGTGAACGCGGACGGAGGCATCGGTTCGTCCGATCTCCCGATCGACGATCGCGCGGAACTCGTCCGCAGGCCCGGTGACCTCCTCATAGGAGTTGTACTTGGCCGCAAGGTTGCCGACGACGAGTGTGGTGCGACCGTCAGGGGAGATGAGGTTGCCGGGGCCGAGGTCGCTCCGGGCTGCGAACTCGATGCGCTGGTCCAACGGAAGGTCGGCGGTTTCGTCGGAGAACGCCGGGCCGAAACGCAACCCGATGTCGGGATCGGGCGAGCCGTCGTCGAGGCCCGGTCGGGCGACGTTCAGCGTGGTGACGCTGTCGACATGCTCGACCTCGGCCATGTCGGCGACTGCGGTCGAGATGCGGCCGACCGCCGCGAACATCGCCTCGCTCGGTCGGTCAGCATCGAGCACGGCGACGAGGAGCCCGTCGTCGGCCCCGAAGGTCGTGCGGTACTCCTCGCGAAACCGGGCGTCGGCCGAACTCGTGCTGAAGAGCGCGGCGAAGTCATTGTCGAGACGGACGTCGCGGGCGCCGACGCCGAACGCGACAGTGAGCAGCGCCAGAAGCGCCAGTGCCTGCTTGGGGCGGCCGGTGATCCAGCCGGCGACGCGCCTCGCAACCGTGGTGACGCTCACGCCGCGATGGCGTGCTCGGACAGCTGGGTCAGGCGGGTGTGGGCGTACTCGTGCACCATGATGTGCCACAGCAGATCACGGGCGACGTCGCCGGTCTGGCCCAGCCAGTTGGTGAACCGGACCGGAGTCCACGTTCTGAACGTCGGGTCGCCCGTGAGTTCGGTGATCGCGCCGAGCAGCGACTCGTCCAACTGGAAGCTGTTGATCGCCCGCTCAGCGGTCTGCCAATCCATGTACCAGGCCAGCACCAGGCACATGAGCGACAGCGAGGTCTGCATGTCGAGGTTCAACCAGCGACGACGGCCGGCCTCGACATCGAGCTCCGGGATGCCGAGCATCGAGAAGTCGAGGTCGCCAAGGGGTCGGGTGAACAGGTCGGCCTGCTTCGACTCGCCGAGGTCGATGAACAGGTTGAAGATGTTGACGTCGTGCAACACGACGGCGTTCATGCCGTGGTGGTCGCCGAGTTCGGGAGTGGTCGTCGGGAGAAGGTCGACCTCCTCGACGTCGTCGGCGCCGCTGTTGCGGGCGACGAAGTTGACGAGTTGCGTCTCGATCACGAAGTGACGGAGCACCATCTCGGCGGTTTCAGGTGAGCAGAACCGGACGAGCAGAGGAGCGGTGACCCGGGACAAACCGGCGGGCGAACCGAGGCGGCGGAGGCCGGGAAAACGTTTGATCGTCAACAACACCGTGATCAGGAACTGGCAGATCGGGCGAACGACGGGCGCGAGGAAATGCCGCGATGGGCGGCGAAGGTTGCGGATCTGAGAGGCCCGACTGTCGTTCGGAACCGGCAGCATCGGGTCGAGCGCGATCGACTCCCACAACGTGGGATTGCGCCGGTCGCGTGGGCCCAACTCCAGCTGATCGCGAAGGGACAGGTCGCTCGTCTGAACCATCAGATGTTGCCGATCTCTTCGAGTTGGAGCGCGTAGAGGCGGGCGACGATCTTGGCCGTGCGCACCAGTCGCTCGGCGAGCGCCATGTCGATGAGGGGGTGGCTGAGGATCATCCGCAGCTTCTCGTAGTGCGAGTCGTCGTTGACGCCGTGGTAGGCGAGGAACGACACCTGCTCCTCCTCCAGGCCCAGAAGCTCCTGGATGCGCGCCGCCCAGCCGGCGGCCTTCGACGAGCCGAGTCCTTCGATGATGAACATCGCCCCGAACAGGTCGAGCGGGTCGGGCTTGGCGGCCTGGTGGAACATGAACGCGCTGAACGCCTCCGAGCCGATGTTCTTCGGTTGGCTCAGCATCGTGGCGAGATCGCCGCCCACCGACACGTAGTTCTGTTCGAGCATCTGATAGTCGGTGTGCTCCTCCGCGGCGTGCTTGATCAGCAGCGACCGGACCGGGAACAGCTCGATTGACATCGACGACGCCGCGAGCGCGATCCAACGGCCTCCCTCGACCACCTGCTGGCGCAGGTTGAGGAGCAGTTCGCGGTAGTCGTCGAGGGTGACGGTGCCCTCGTCGAGGCGACGGACCAGCGGCACCTGGTCGAGGCGGGACTCGAAGTCGTCCCACACCTTCTCCAACTCGCGGGCGAGGTACTGCGTGACCTCGGTGCCGTCGCGGCCGAAGTCGGCGCCGAGCGGCGAGGTCATCGAACCACCTCCGGTTTGGAGTCGGGTGCGACGCAGGTGAACTGCATGACGCTCATGACGAATCGTCCGGACTCGGGTACGAAGGCGAGGATGCGGTCGCCCTCCTTGAAGCGGCCTGACGACATGGCCTCCTCCAACATGATGAACATGGACGCGGACCCGGTGTTGCCGCGGGTCGTCAGGTTGGTGAACCAGCGATCCTCGGGGATGTCCAGGCCGATCTCCGAAAGGCCGACCGAGAGGAAGTCCTTGAAGAAGTACGAGCTCATGTGGGGGAGGAACCAGTCGTACCCCAGGTCGAGGTCGACCCGACCGGATTTGATGAGTCGCTTCGCCTCGTCCAGCCCGACGGGAAGAAGCGACTCGGCGAGGAGTTGGGTGTCCTGGCGGATGACCATCATCCCGGCTTTGTCGGCTTCCGTAGCGTTGTCGACGCTGAGCCACGTGTTGCCGATCGAGGGGTTCCGGGGATCGGACGTGCCGAGGAACATGCAGGTGGGGTGGGCGTTGGCGTAGCTGGTGAGCTCGATCCAGTCGACGCGGAGCGACAGTTCGGTCGGATGGGGCTCGGACTCGAACAGCACCGAACCGGCACCGTCGGACAGCATCCAGCGGAGGAAGTCGGCGTTGAAGTACTGGTAGGCCGTGGCCACGTCCTGGCGGTCCTCAGCGAGGGCGCTCTCCTGCTCGAACCGGCTCGCCTTCATCATCGAGCTGGGCAGCTCCGACGCGACGGCGATGGCCCGGTCGTGGTCGCCGAGGCGAATCGAGTTGTTCGCGGCGCGCATCGCCGCGGCTCCGGAGGCGCAGATTCCCGACGCGGACAGGATCTCCATCGGCGCCGCCGTGGGGTCGTCCTCGGCGAGGCGCCCGTGCACCATCGAAGCGAAGCCCGGCATCAGGAGGTCGGGCATCGTGGTACCGGCCGACAACATGCCGACTTCGCCGAGGCCGATGCCTCGTTTGGCGAGCGTGCGCTGCACCGCTTCCGCTGCGAGGTCCTGGTTGAGGTGGGTCTGGTTGCCCTGTTCATCGAGGGCGTAGTGACGGTTGGTGATGCCGTTCGACTCGAGAATGCGCTCCCGGAACCGCGAGGGAGCGCCCCCCACGAACCCGAGTCGCGACTCCATCTCGTCGTTGGAGACCCCGGGGCCTGGAAGGAAAGCGCCGAGTGAGGTGATGTAGCTCTGCCGCATGCGTGCAGACTTTACCAATCTGCCAACTGTTGCAAGCAAACAGATGTCACATCACGAGCGTGGGGGCGAGATGAAGAGTTCCGAGGGGTCCGCTGTGCTCAAGGTCCCCGCCGTATCGGAACCGTGTGCATTTTGTGCCCTCTCAGGGCCGTTCCTGCACACGGTTCAACCGCGTTCAGTGAGCGCCGAGGCCCGAAGAACGTCGAGGTCGACGTCGCCGGCTTGGGTAACCCGAACTTCGCAGCGAAGTCGTCGCCGACGTAGAGCACGACGGGCCCGGTTTCGGCTTCGAGGCGTTCGACGAACGCCTCGACCTGGTCCCTGACCTGAGCCGCGAGTGCCCGACGTGTTCGCCTCCCCTCCATCTCAGGACAAGTAGCCGCGGATCCTTGTCGCCTCGGCGACCCGGTGCAGCCCGATGCCGTAGGCCGCCTGCCGCAACGAGCAGCCGTGCTGTTCGGAGAACAGGTGGACGGACGCGTACGCCGACTTCAGGCGATCGGACAGCTCACCGTTGAAGCGGTCGAGCTTCCAGGTGAACTGCTGGATGTTCTGGGTCCACTCGAAGTACGAACCCGTCACGCCGCCGGCGTTCGCCAACACGTCGGGGATCACCGTGACTCCGTTGGACCCCAGCACCTCGTCACCGCTGGGGGTCACCGGGTAGTTCGCTGCCTCGAGGATGGCTCGTGCCCGCACGGAAGGCGCGTTGGATCCGGTGATCACCTCGCCGAGCGCGGCCGGAGCCAGGAAATCGCATTGCATCGCCAACAACTCGGCGTTCGAGATGTGGTCGCCGACGCCCGCGTCGATCAACAGCCCCCCGCTGTCCGCGTGGTCCTTGAGTACCGCGATGTCGAGGCCACCGTCATCGGCAACGCCGCCCGACACGTCGGACACGGCAACGACCTTGGCCCCGCGCTTGAAGAGCTCCCAGGCCATGTGGCGTCCGACGTTGCCGAAGCCCTGGATGGCCACGCGTTTGCCGATCAGCGAGAGATGGTTGTGTTCGCAGAACGCCTCCAGCACGTAGACGCAGCCGAGGCCGGTCGCCGCCTCACGACCGGGTGCCCCGCCCAGCGCCAGGGGCTTGCCGGTGACCATCGCCGGTGAGTAGCCGTACCGATCGGAGTACTCGTCCATGATCCACGCCATCACCTGGGCGTTCGTGTTCATGTCGGGCGCCGGGATGTCCTGGAACGGGCCGAGGATCGAGCCGATCATCAGCGTGAACCGGCGGGTCAACCGCTCCAGTTCGTACTGGGTCATGTCCCTCGGATCGATCTCGACGCCGCCTTTCGCTCCGCCGAACGGCAGGTCGACCAGCGCCGTCTTCCACGTCATCAACGAGGCGAGCGCGCGGACCTCGCTCAGATCGACGGTCGGGTGGTAGCGAATCCCTCCCTTGTACGGACCACGGCTGTCGTTGTGCTGGACCCGGTAGCCGCGGACCATGTGGATCGAACCGTTGTCCATCCGAACCGGGATCTGCACCGACACCTCACGCGCCGGGTCTCGGAGGGCCGCCCGCATCTCCGCCGACAAATCGATGACATCGGCCGCTGCGTCGATGTAGCGGTTGATCGCCTCGTGAGCAGGCGGATCGATTGGCGACGGGTGCCCAGATGCGGTGCTCACGTGGCGCCGTTCGCCGCAGCGCGCCACGGACGAACCGTGACCGACGACGCTGCGGGGTCGTCGGGATCGAGGTGCGCGTCGACATGACGCGGCTCGTGAGGCTCACCAGGGGCGTCCTGCACGATCGGTGGTTCCTCTCGGACGACCGGATCGAAGACGTCGCGCAGGCCCAGCGCCATGCCGTTGAGCACCGCTCCGACCGCGGTGTTGCGCCGGAACTTCTGCACACCCGACGACGGCAGGATCTCCGACCGGTCGTCGAGCGCGGCGTCGAGATCAGGGTCGACCGTGCCCCCATCGTCGACCTCGGGACCATCGGGTTCGCCGGAGACGGGATCCATACGGATCACGGTATCGCGGGGTCTGCGTGCTGTGACGGGGGAGGAGCAGGACGTTGTGTAACACTCGCGGCCGATGAGTTTCCCCACCCACGCTTCCCCGCGATGACCGATCCGATCGTCGTCGGAACCGGCATCGTCAAGCGGTACGGGGCGAACACGGTGCTCGACCACACGGACATCACCGTCAACCCCGGAGTCACCGGCTTGCTTGGCGCCAACGGCGCTGGCAAGACCACGATGCTTGGGCTGTTCCTCGGACTCCACGCGGCCGACGCCGGGACGCTGCAGATCCTCGGCGGCGACCCGCGCACGGCGGGTCCGGCGTTGCGTGCCCGCATCGGCTACTCGCCCGAGCACCACAACCTTCCTCCCGATCTGCCCGCCACCGATTTCGTGCAGCACATCGCAGAAGTGCACGGCATGCCCACCGTCGATGCCGTCGGCCGTGCGTCCGACGCACTGTGGTTCGTCGGAATGGGCGAGGAACGCACCCGTCCCCTCGGCACCCTGTCGACCGGTCAACGCCAGCGGGTGAAGCTGGCGATGGCGATCGCGCATGACCCCGACCTCGTCCTGCTCGACGAGCCAACCGACGGCCTCGACCCCACCCAACGCGAGACCATGCTCGACCTGATCCGTCGACTGTCGGCGGATTTCGGAATGAACGTACTGCTCAGCTCGCATCTGCTCGACGAGGTGGAGCGCACCTGCAACCAGGTGGTGATCCTCAAGGACGGTCGGGTGACCGCCGCCGGAGACATCGACGACCTCAAGGGTGTGGGCAAGGGGATGACCGTCGAGGTCGACTGGGGAGCCGACGTGCTCGCCGACCGCTTCCGCGCGCGTGGCCTCGAAGTGGCCCAGGAGGCGAGCCGACTGGTGGTCACCGTTCCGGCCGAGTCGGGTCCGATCAGCCAGGAGGACTTGTTCCGCGTCGCGCGCGACGACCTCAGCGAGTTGGCGTTGCCGGTCCGACGACTTCAGAACCGGACAGTGTCGCTCGAAGAGGTGTTCATGGAGGTGGGGGTATGAGCACGATCACCCCGCCGACGGGGTCGTCCGCAGCGGCCGCCCGCATCCTGGACCGTGGCTACCGGCGTTACGAAGGGGAGCGGGGCGGCGTCGGGCAGTCGATGCGCAGCGTCGTCCGCTACACGATTCAGCGAGTGCTCGGCATCCACCGCAAGTTCCGGTTCAAGGTGATGCCGATCCTCACGATCGTCATCTCCTACGTGCCGCACATGGTGTTCGTCGGTGTCGTGGTGCTCACCAATCAGCTCGAGAATCGTCAGACGGAGGTCGGTGGGGGTGGTGTTCCCCAAGGGGCGGGTAGGGCTGTCGCCAGCCAGCTCATCCAGGACTACCCCGGGAGCTATACGACCATCATCGGGGCGATCGTGCTGTTCGCGGCGTTCGTTGCACCGGAGGTGCTCTGCACCGATCGGCGCACCGGCATGCTCGGGCTCTACCTGGCGTCACCGTTGAACCGCTGGAACTACCTGGCCGCCAAGGCGATCGCCGTGGGTGCGATCCTGCTGATGGTCACGCTCGGGCCGTCGCTCCTCCTTCTGATCGGCTACTCGACTCAGGGCTACGGACCGTCGTCGATCGGCGACTGGCTGTCGACGATCGGCCGGGTCCTCGCTGTCGGCGTCGGAATCGCGGCGTTTCACACGATGGTCTCGTGCGCCATCAGCTCGATCACTACCCGCCGTGCTGCCGCGTCAGCGGCCTTCGTTGTGCTGTTCTCGGGCACCGGAGTCCTCGTGCCGCTCGTCATCGAGGAGGCGAACGGACCGTTGTGGCTGTCGATGTTCGATCTGTTCCGGCTCCCCACCGAGTTCGCCTATCGGGTGTTCGGCCAGGTGTCGGAGGTCGGCTACATGGACCGTGAGTCGATGGCCGGGTGCGGTGGCCTGATGTCGGAGTTCGGGTGCTTCCCGCCGGTCACCGATACGTGGATGATCTATGCAGGGTTCTTCGGGTGGATTCTCGTTGCAGCACTTGTGATCTGGGATCGGTACCGCCGTGTCGAGGTGACGAAGTGAGCGCCACGTTCGTTCCTCGCGAGGCGGTCGGCCCTGCCGCTTCACCCGCAGCGTCCGCCGTCGCCGAAGCGGCAGCCGCCGGCGCGGCGGGGGGACCGATGGTGTCGGCGCGCAACCTCACGAAGTGGTTCAAGGGCCTGGTCGCCGTTTCCGACGTGTCGTTCGACGTGGGCCCGGGCGTCACGGCGTTGCTCGGGCCGAACGGTGCCGGCAAGTCGACGCTCCTGCGAATGCTCTGCGGACTGACCCCGCCCGACATGGGCGAACTTCGCCTGCTGGGCCGCGACCCGCGCCACGACACGTCCGTTCTCAAGTACGTCGGTCTCGTCCCTCAGCAGGAAGCGGTGTTCCCCCGGATGCGAGCACTCGACTTCGTGCGCCTCGCCGGAACGCTGCACGGCCTGGACGACCCCGACGCCGCCGCGCGCCTGGCGCTCGATGCGGTCGAGATGGACGCCGACGACACCCGACCCGTCGACACCTACTCGAAGGGGATGCGCCAGCGGGTGAAGGTCGCCCAGGCCCTGGTGAACGGTCCGTCGGTGGTGATGGCCGACGAGCCGCTCAACGGTCTCGACCCGCGTCAACGGGTCCGCCTGATCGAGATCTTCCAGCGGCTCGGTGCCGAGGGCCGCTGCGTCATCATCAGTTCGCACGTGCTCGACGAGGTCGAACGCTTCGGGTCGCGGGTGCTCGTCGTGGCGCAGGGGCGCCTCGCCGCCGAAGGCGACTTCCGGGGCATCCGCGACCTCATGGACGACCGACCCCATATGATCCGCATCCGCAGCGATCGGATTCGGGCCCTCGCGTCGACGCTGCTGGCGAGTGAGATCGTCCGAGGTGCAACGATCGTCGACGAGTACACCGCTCAGGTATCGGTCACCGATGTCGGGCTTTTCCGACGCTCGGTCGCGCCGGCGGCGCAGCACGTCGGAGCGCTAATCGCCGAAGTGCTGCCGCTCGACGACGATCTCGAATCCGTGTTCCGGTACCTCGTCGGGGCGCCGGGCCGAGGGGGTTCGACGTGAAGCTCGTGTCCCTCTACCTCACCCTGCTTCGGGGAATCTCGAGCCGCGCCCGCGTTCTCGGGTTCGTCGTCGTAGCAGCGATTGAGATCGTCATCGCCATCCTGCTGCTCGGTCAGGACCTGAGCGACCCCACCGTGGCCGCCGTGCAGATCGTGGACAAGTTCGGGATGACCCTCATCATCCCCCTGGCGGCGCTCGTGTTCGGCACCGCGGCATTGGGCGACCCCATCGAGGACGGCACCTACGTGTACCTCTGGCTGCGTCCGATCGGTCGCTGGCAACTCACGGTGGCGGCCTACCTTGCAACCGTCACGATGGTTCTTCCTCTCGCCGTCGCTCCGACGATCGTGAGTGGCGTCGTCGTCGACCCGACGTTCGACATGCTGACCGGGGCGATCGTCTCGAGCCTTCTTGCCGGCTTCGCCTATTCCGCCGTCTTCGTGTTGCTCGGTCAGGTCACGCAGCGCTCACTGATCTGGGGGGTCGCCTACCTCCTCATCTTCGAACAGTTCATCGCTCGGGGTGGCAAGGGCCTGGGGTTCATCTCGGTCCACAGCCACGCGGTCTCGATCCTGTCGAAGTCGGTCGGTGACGTCGACATCGCCCTCGACTACTTCTCGCGGCCGGTGGCGTTCGTTGTGCCGATCGTGTTCGCGCTCGGGTGGTTGGTGTGGTCGGCCGCCCACCAGAACCGCATGAGCGTCGCCTGACGCGACGGCGGCCCGTCGTGCGGGCTCGACGGCCCTACTCGTCCTTCCGGCTGACGAGAAGCGCTGAGAGCAGCACCACCACGATCCCGACGAGTGACAGCCAGGCGATGTGGTCGTCGCGAATGAGCACGCCCAGCACGATCGCGACTGGGGGCATGAGGTAGGTGACGATCGAGCCGCGGGTCGCCCCCACCCGCCCGAGCAGCGACGCCATCACGGCGAACGCCGCCCCGGTGCCCACGACGCCCAGCGTGAGCACCGCGAGGAACGGTCGCCACTCGAAATGCGACGTCCGCAGGCCCCAGGCCGCGAGCGGGGCCGTGAGGAGCGCGCCGGTCGCCTCGACGTGCAGCATGAGGGTCGGCCCGCCGTAGCGCTGCTGCAGCGGCACCGCCAGGTTGGCGCTGAACGCGTAGCAGACGAGGGCGCCGAGGATCAGCACGACACCGAACGCCTGATCGCCACCGATGGCGAACGAGTCGGCCGAGATGAGCACCACGCCGACGAATCCGACGATCAGGCCGATCACCTGCACACGACCCGGCCTGCGAAGTCCGAGCGCGGTCGCGACGATGGCCGTGAGGATCGGCATGAAACCGTTGAGCATTCCGGCGAGCGCGGAGTTGATGTGCTGTTCGGCGAGGGGAAACAGCGTGAGCGGAACGGCCATCCAGATGACGCCCAGGAGCGCGACGCGCGGCCGGTCCTCGCGTTCGATCCGGTGACGGGCGGTGGGCACACAGGCGAGGGTGATCGCACCGAGTGCGATGCGGAGGAAGCCCACCAGGTACGGGCTGAACGAGTCGAGTCCGATGTCGATGAAGAGGAACGACGCACCCCAGGTGAGCGCGACCACCGCCAACAGGCCCCAGTCCGCGGGTCGGAACGCGCCGGTGCTCGTGCCGGCTGACACGGTCAGCAGCTTGTTGGTCTGGCGATTCGCGGTAGCGGCCATGGCCCGGTGAACCTACCGCGGCACCGCCGTAGCCCGTTCTGTTGTACAAAGCGCGCGCCCACGCGCGCGCTCTGTACAACAGAACGGGTTCGGGTGGCGTGGACCGGTCGCTATCGGAAGTGGAAGACGCTGGATCCGGTGACGGTGCCGGCGTTCCCTTGTTCGAGCAGTCCGCGTCGCCGCAGTTCGGGTAGCAGTCCCTCTCCGACCCACCACGCCTCTTCGAGATGCGGGTAGCCGGACAGGATGAACTCCTCGAAGCCGAGTGCGGCGTACTCCTCGATGCGATCGGCGACCTCGATGAAGCTGCCGACCAGGGCAGTGCCGGCTCCGCCCCGCACCAGGCCGATGCCCGACCACACGTTCGGGTGGATCTCCAGGGCTCTCGGATCGGACAGGTCGCCGGTGCCGCCGCTCAACTGGGCCATGCGCCGCTGGCCCTCCGACTGGGTCGACTCGAAGTCCTGACGCGCCGCGGCGATCGCTTCGCTCGACATCGCCGATTGCAGGCGAGCCGCTTCGGCCCACGCCTCCTCCGACGTCGGTCGCGCGATCGTGTGGAACCGGATACCAAATCGGAGCGTACGGCCGCGTTCGGCTGCCAGCTTGCGCATTCGTTCGACCCGCTCGGCGACCATCGCCGGTGGCTCACCCCACGCGAGGTAGACGTCGGCGCCGCCGGCGGCGACCAGTTCGGCCGCCTCGGACGCTCCGCCGAAGTAGATCTCCGGAATCGGCGACGGTGGTTCGCGGGTCGTGGCACCCTCCACGCGGTAGTAAGAGGACTCCTGGTCGTAGGGCTCTCCGCCCCACGCGCCGCGCATGATCTCGATGAACTCGCCCGTTCGGGCGTACCGATCGTCCTTGGCGGCGAAGTCGCCGAATCGGGCGAGCTCGCGTGGCTCAGCGCCGGTCACGAGGTTCACGAGCAACCGTCCACCCGAGAGCCGTTGGTAGCTCGACGCCATCTGCGCGGCGAGTGTGGGCGACAGCAGCCCGGGGCGGAACGCGACGAGGAACCGCAGCCGGGTCGTCTGCGGAACGAGCACGGCAGTGGTGATCCAGGCGTCCTCGCAACCGGTTCCGCACGGTGTGAGCACCGCGTCGAAACCGAGCTGATCGCAGGCCCGGGCGATCTGGCTCAGGTAGTCGATGGTCGGCGGGCGGGCAGGTGATCCGCTTGCTCCCGGAGCGACATCGCGCGAGTCGCCCCCGGTGGGAAGAAACCAGTGAACCTTGAGCATGGGCGTCTCCGGGGCGGACGAACGGGCGCGAGGATATCGGGCACCCGACAACGTGAACGTCGGGCACCGATTCATACGGCCACAGTCGACCAGTCGGTCCGCAATATGGAGGGGGGAGCACATGAGAGCAGCGGTGCTGGAGCAGGCGGGTGCACCGATGATCGTCGTGGACGATGTCGAACTCGACGACCCCGGGCGTGGCGAGGTCCGCGTCGACATCGCGTGGTGCGGGGTGTGCCATTCCGACGTCTCCCAGGTCGACGGCGTTCACCCGGCGATCACCCCGACGGTGCTCGGTCATGAGGCGGCCGGGATAGTCGTCGAGCTCGGCCCTGGCGCGACACAACTTGCGGTCGGTGATCACGTCATCCTGAGTCCCAACGCCGCGTGCGGTCACTGCTACTGGTGCGTGCGGGGGGAGCACAGCTCGTGCGCCAACTCTGCGGCGATTGCGATGTCGATGCTGCCCGACGGCTCGACGCGGCTGAGTCGACGCGGTGAGGTGGTGTACCGGGGCCTCGGTCTCGCTGCGATGGCCGAACAGGTGGTCGTGGCGGAGTCCGCCGCGATCCGGATCGACCGTGATCTCCCGCTCGACCTGGCCTGCATCATCGGCTGCGCCGTCCAGACCGGCGTCGGCGCGGCGCTGCACGCAGCGAAGGTGCGTCCCGGCGACTCGGTGTTGGTGATGGGAGCGGGTGGAATCGGGCTTTCGGTCGTCCAGGGCGCCCGGATCGCGGGGGCGACCCGGATCCTGGTGTCGGACCCCGTCGAGGCCCGGAGGACCACCGCGCTGGGGGTGGGCGCGACCGATGTCGTGGATCCCTCCATCGACGACATCGTGTCGGAGTGTCATCGGCTCACCGGAGTCGGCGTCGACCACGCGTTCGACGCCGTCGGGTCCGCCGCGTTGGTCGAGGCCGGGATTGCCGCGACCCGACACGGCGGCACCACTGTCATGGTCGGTGCCGCCCCCGTCGATCACGAGGCACGGATCCATGTGGTGACCGCCATGTTCACCGAGAAGCGCATCGTCGGCACGCTGCTCGGAGGGTGCCACGCGCCTCGGGATTTTCCGAGACTGGTCGCACTGTGGCAACGAGGCATGCTCGACCTCGAGGCGATGGTCACGGCGCGTCGACCCTTGTCGGAGGTCAACGAAGCGATGGGCGACATGCGCTCCGGTCGCGGAGTGCGAACCGTGCTCGACATCAGGAACTCCCCGAACGGGTTGTCTCTGGGAGTTCCGCCGATACATTGACGCGATCAAGAGACCGATCAGCCGAGTCCGACCCACTCGACAGTGAATCGTTCGTTTCAGAGTCACGCCTGTTACGAAACGGTGACTGTCACCCAATCGGGTCGAAGGCGGGTGTAGGTTCCGCGACACAACCGGTATTCCCCATACCTGGAGGAGCTCAGATGAGACAACGCTTGGGATCGCACTCGACTGCCGGAAGGAGTGTTGCCGCCCTAGCGCTTGCGTTCACGCTGCTGGCCAGCGGCTGTGGCGACTCGGAGGACTCCGGAACCGGCGACACCGACGGTGGAGCCACCACCGAAACGACGTTGCCGCCGAGCTCGGACGACTGCCGCACCTTGACCTACGAGGACGCTCCGGAAGGTGGTGAGTTTGTCGACTACGCGCAGCTCGCGAGCGCCGGCGACAACACGAGCTTCGACCCGGGTGCCGTACAGACGCTCGACGAGTCGCAGATCACCAACGCTCTGTTCGACGGCCTGACCGACTTCGACTTCACCGACACCTGCAACCCCGAGCTCAAGCCGCTGGTGGCAGAGAGCTATGAGTCCAACGACGATGCAACCGTCTTCACCTTCAAGATCAAGGAAGGTCAGAAGTTCCACAACGGTGAGCCCGTCCTGCCTCACAACTTCAAGCAGGGTTGGGAGCGCGCCGGCAGCCAGGAACTCGCTTCGAGTTACGGCTACCTGATGGCCTACCTCAAGGGCGGCGCCGACCTCCTTGAGGGCAAGGTCCAGACGCTTGACTCGATCGTCGCCGACGATGACGCAATGACCCTTGAGGTCACCCTCGAGAGCGCGCTAGCGGACTTCCCCGCGATCGCCTCGTTCTCGGCGTTCTCGCCGATCGCCGATGAGGACATCAAGCGGGTGGGCAACACCACCGGCTGGGGCGACAAGGGCGCCGTCATTGGCAATGGCCCGTTCAAGTTCGTGTCGGCCGGTTCGCCCGACAACGGCGAGGTCGTGCTCGAGCGCAACGACGACTGGGCGGGCAACGTCCTCGGCGACAAGAAGGCCAAGCTCGACAAGATCACATTCAAGCTCACGACTGACGTCGAGTCGGCGTACACCGCGTTCGATTCCGGCGAGGGCGACAACGCCTCGATCCCCGGCGGCAAGTACGCCGAGGCCACGGCGAAGTACCCCAACGACACCAAGTCGCCGCAGCTCGGCACCTACTTCTTCGACTTCGGTTTCGAGGACTCCAACCTCGGTGGCGACGAGAACCTGAAGTTGCGCCAGGCGATCTCGATGGCGATCGACCGCGACGAGATCAACCAGAAGGCCTATGAGGGCGCTCGCATCGTCTCGACGGGCATCACGCCCCCCGGCATCCCCGGCTTCAAGGCCGACATCGGCAAGTACGCGAAGACCGATGCGGCTGAAGCCAAGAAGCTCTACGACGAGTGGGTCGCCGAGGGCGGCAAGCTCGACGGTCCGATCAAGCTCGACTTCAACACCGGCGGCAGCCACCAGACGGTGGTCGAGATCATGCAGGCCAACCTCAAGGACGTCCTCGGTATCGACGTCGAGCTGAACGGCATCGACGAGGACTACTTCAAGGTCATCGCCGAGGAAGGCGCCTGCCACATCTGCCGCTCCGGTTGGTACGCCGACTACCCGACGTACGGCAACTTCATGGTCGACCTTTTCGGTGCGGTGTCGATCGGCGGAAACAACCTCGGTCGCTACGACGATCCGACGTTCGAGAAGCACATCGCCAACGCGCTGAAGGAGACCGACCCCACCAAGCGCGGCGAGTTCTACCAGCAGGCGGAGGAGCAGCTGCTCAACGAGAGCGTCGCGGCGATCCCGCTCAACTGGTACACCGGCGACCACGTCTTCCGTGACACGGTCATCAACTACGACCAGCAGCCACTGGGCAACGTCTTGTGGGAGAAGGTCGGCAAGAAGCAGTAGTGCCGCTGGAGGGGCGGGCACCAACCGGTGCCCGCCCCTCTCGGTTCCTCGCCCGACATGGCCGTCTTCATCATCCGTCGACTTTTCTCACTGGTCGTCACCCTGCTGGGTGGCTTCACGCTGCTGTTCATCCTCTTCTTCGCGCTGCCATCGGACCCAGCCACGAAGATCGCCAGCAACGGCGGCAGCAAGAATGTCCCTGCCGAAGTGGTCCGCAACGTCGAGAAGCGCCTTGGTCTCGACAAGCCGGTCTACGAGCAGTACTGGAACCGGTTGACCGACACCGTCACGCTGTCCGGCGAGAGCTACACAACCCGTGAGCCGGTTGCCGACATGGTGAAGCAGCGGCTTCCCGCCAGCCTTCGCCTGGCGATCTTCGCCATGATGATCGAGGCGACGATCGGCATCGGATCAGGCGTCCTGTCCGCTCGACGGCGGGGTTCGATCGCCGACACCATCACGACCATCGCCGCGGTCGTCGCGGGCGCGATCCCGGTGTTCGTACTCGGCTACCTCCTCACGTTGGTCACTGGCGTGTACGCGTTCGAGCACGGGTGGCCGGAGTGGGCGCGGCTCCCCGCCATCAGCAACAACTACGACCCCGATCAGTGGTCGCTGTTCATCATCCCCAACCTCGATCAGCTCGAACTGCTGATTCAACCGGCGGTCGTCCTGGCCTCGGTGTCCACCGCTATCGTTGCTCGTCTGACCCGCACCACGATGCTCGAGGCACAGACCGCCGACCACGTGCGCACTGCCCGGGCGAAGGGCCTCCGTGAGAAGACGGTGTCGCGTCGGCACGTGCTTCGCAACGCGCTGATCCCGGTCGTCACGTTCATCGGCATCGACTTCGGCACGATCATCGGGTTCGCGATCCTCACCGAGACGGTGTTCCAGTGGCCCGGACTGGGTTCGAAGGTCGCGACCGCCGCCGGACAGTCCGACCTTCCCGTGGTTCTCGCTCTCTCGATGGTTGTGATGCTGATCTACGGCCTGATGAACCTGGTCGTCGACATCAGCTACGCCAAGCTCGACCCGCGCATCCGGCTGGGTGGTGCGAAGTGAACGGCCGGATCGACGCTGACACGGAGTCGGGAGCGGGCTCGGCCGCGATCGCAGGCGCGAGCCTCGACTCGTCGCTGCTCGACGTCGGCCCGTCGCGGTCGTTGTTCCAGGATGCGTGGCGCCGGTTCAAACGCAACAAGCTGGCGATGTTCGGGCTGTTCCTGGTTGGGTTCCTCGTCATCGTTGCGATCGTCGGCCCGTTCCTCGTGGACGACCCGACCAAGCTCAGCAAGACGGTGTTCCGTGAGCCGCCGACCAATCAGCATCCCTTCGGCGTCGATCACCGCGGTGCAGATGTGCTGGCGCGAGTGGTACACGGCATTCGTCTGTCCATGTTCATCGGGTTCATCGCGACAGTGCTGCAGACGGTGATCGGCATCTTCATCGGGGCGGTGGCGGGGTGGTACGGCCGGTGGGTCGACACCATCAGCATGCGCTTCGTCGACATCATGCTGGGCATCCCCTACATCATCCTGGCGTACGCCTTCATCACCGTTCTGGGCCGGGGCGTTCCCGCCGTGATCCTCACGCTGGCGTTGACGGCGTGGTTGCAGACAGCGCGCACCGTGCGTGCAGGGTTCATCCAGGTGAAAGAGCTGGAATACGTCGAGGCTGCTCGGGCACTCGGCGTCGGATCGGTGCGGATCATGGTCCGACACATCCTCCCGAACGTGTTCCAGCCGGTGGTGGTACTTATGGCCGTCGGTGTCGGCGCGGCCATCCTGTCGGAGGCAGCGCTCAGCTTCCTCGGTGTCGGCATTCAGCCTCCCGAGCCGTCGTTGGGCCTGATGATCAACGACGCTCGTTCATTCCTCGGTAGCGATCCCTACCTGTTGTTCTTCCCCGGTTTGGCGATCGTGCTCACAGTGCTGGGCTTCCTCCTCGTGGGTGACGGCCTGCGCGACGCTCTCGACGTGAAGGACAACTGACGTGAGTACCTCACAACGTCTCCTGCAGATCGAGGACCTGACCGTCGGCTTCAAGACCGAGGACGGCCTGGTCCAGGCCGTGCGCGGCGTCGACCTGTCGATCGATGACGGCGACGTGCTGGCGGTGGTCGGCGAGTCGGGGTCGGGCAAGTCGGTCACGGCGCTGAGTGTGCTGGGACTTCACCCGCAGAACCGCACGACGATGGGGGGCCGCATCATGTGGCAGGGCGAGAACCTCATCGGCGCCCCCGAGGACCGGCTCCGTCGTGTCCGCGGCGGTGAGATCGCGATGATCTTCCAGGACCCGCTCACCGCGTTGAACCCCGTCTATTCGGTGGGCCGCCAGATCATCGAGATGTTGCAGGCACACCGTGAGATGAGCCGCCAGGCCGCCAAGGCGCGTGCCGTCGAGATGCTCGGCCTCGTCGGCATCCCGCAGCCCGCTCGGCGCGTCGACAACTTCCCCCACGAGTTCTCCGGCGGGATGCGGCAGCGGGCGATGATCGCGATGGCCCTGGCGTGCGACCCGAAGCTGGTCATCGCCGACGAACCAACGACCGCGCTCGACGTGACGGTCCAGGCTCAGGTTCTGGAATTGCTCGTCGACATCACCCGCGAACACGGGGCGGCCGTCATGCTCATCACCCACGACCTCGGCGTCGTCGCGGGCATGGCCAACAAGGTGGCGGTCATGTACGCGGGGCGAGTCGTCGAGGACGCGACGTCGGAGGAGCTGTTCGACGCTCCCACCCACCCCTACACCGTGGGGCTGCTGCGGTCGCTGCCGCGTGTCGATTCCGACGGAGGCGAGCAGTTGATCCCGATCGGTGGCCAACCGCCGTCGATGCTGAACCCGCCTGCCGGCTGTGCGTTCCATCCGCGGTGCCCGATCGCCCGGTCCGAGTCGGGATGCGATTCGCAGATCCCGCCCTTGCACGAGTCGGAGCAGGTGACGGTGGTGACCGGCACACGCTTGGGGTCGGGTTCCGACGACTCCGGTCACGGCGCGGCGTGTTGGCGCCGGGACGAGACGGACTCGCTCCTGGGGGTGCGCGCATGACCGTGACCGACGAGGCCGTTGACGCGGCGACGACCACGGCCCCGGTGATGTCGGCGGTCGATGTGGTCAAGGAGTTCCCGGTTCACGGGGGCGTGTTCGGTCGCACCATCGCCAAAGTGCATGCCGTCAGCGGTGTGTCGATGTCGGTACATCGAGGCGAGACGCTCGGAATCGTGGGCGAGTCGGGGTGCGGCAAGTCGACGTTCGGGCGGGTGGTGCTGCGCCTGTTGACGGCGACGGCCGGTCGTGTCGAGCTCGGTGGCGAGGACACGGCCACGATGCCGAACAAGCAGCTTCGGCGCCGCGCTCAGATGGTGTTCCAGGATCCGTACGCGTCGCTCAACCCCCGGATGACGATTGGTGAGGTTCTGTCGGAGCCGTACCTCGTTCACCAGGGAAAGAAGCAGAAGGAGGTGGTCGACGAGGTCGGCGAGCTCCTGCAAACCGTCGGTCTCTCGCCCGAGCACCGGAGTCGGTATCCCCACGAGTTCTCCGGTGGCCAGCGGCAGCGCATCGGCATCGCCCGCGCGCTCGCCGTCGACCCCGAGGTGATCGTGCTCGACGAGCCGGTCTCCGCACTCGACGTGTCGATCCAGGCGGGCGTGGTGAACCTGCTCGAACGGTTGCAGGACGAGCGGGGGATGGCCTACCTGTTCATCGCCCACGACCTGTCGGTGGTGCGTCACATCTCGGACCGCGTTGCGGTCATGTACCTCGGCAAGAACGTCGAGATCGGCCCCAAGTCTGAGATCTACAACCGGCCACGCCACCCCTACACCTACGCTCTGCTGTCGGCAGTACCGATTCCCGACCCCAAGAAGGAGAAGGAACGGCGGCGCATCGTGTTGACAGGCGAGGTGCCGTCGCCCATCGATCCGCCGTCGGGCTGCCGATTCCGCACCCGCTGCTGGAAGGCCACCGACGAGTGCACCACCGACGAACCGCCGCTACGGGTCGTCGCCGGCGACGACCCCGGCCACCTCGTCGCGTGCCACCACCCGGAGTAGCCACAAGCTTCGCCCCACGGGGGGTTTTGTTCGGCGAACGTACACAGATCTGTGTACGTTCGCCGAACAAAACCCCGGGTCGTGGGGGTGTCGCTGGGATCGGGGACGGTCAGTTCGTTGGCACCCAGACGAGGGCGACCTGCTCGATGCCGATGTCGGACTTCTCGAGTGGGACGTCGAGCGTCGTGACATCGGCGGCGACATCGTTCCAATGGGCGACGATGTCGGCGATCTCATCCGCGAGCTGGTTCTGGAGCTCGTCGATGTCGGCCATCCTCTCGTCGATGCGCGCCAACGCCGCCTCGACCCGGTTGCCGGCTTTCTGAGAACGCGAGCGCCCGGTCGCGACACGGTTGGCGGCGGCACCGATCGACCGAGCCGAGTTGCGTCCACCGAAGATCGCACCGAGGACGCTCCCGCCAAGGCTGACGGCCTCGTTGCGGCGTGACGCTCCTGCCTCCTCCTCCAACTGTTGGGCGCGTGCCCGATCGGCGGCGAGGGCCTCGTTGACCCGATCGATCTTCACCTGGAGCTTCATCCGAATCTTGTCGGTGTCTGCGTCGGCTCCGGCGTCGGCCGCAGCCAGGCAGCGTGCGCGGAAATCGGCCTCGCCCTCGCCGGGGCGGCTGTAGAGCTTGAGGCCTTTGTTGGCATGGATGGTCGTGTGCCTCGACCGGAACAGGTAGTCCTTCACCGCCGCCTCGACGCCGGTGAAGTAGGACTTCGTCGCGATCGGCGCGGCGGGGAGCACATAGGCGGCTCCGGTGGGGGCGGACGTCAGTAGGTCACGGTCGTCGTAATCCACGCTGTAGGCCTTCGTCGCGTCGATCTGCGGCCCGTCGAGTGGAGCGAAGATCGCTTCGAGCTGCTCGGTGTGGCGGAGGCCCGAGGCCGTGTCGTCGTAGAGGAGGTTGACCCGCACCGCAACGCACGCCTGGAGCCGCCGGCCCCCCGGGACTGCCCCCAGAGTTCCGGCCCACGGAGCCGCTGGGTCCAGGTAGCGGACAGGAACCCCGGCCGCGACCTCGGGCATCGCAGGTGTCTCGTCGTCAGCGTGAGGCATGGTCTGCGTTTCGGTCGTGGAAGCGCCCACCGGCTGGTCGGAAGTACGACCAGGAACGGCTGGGTTGGGGGTGGCGGCCGGTTGTCCCGGCAACGACTTCACCTGGTCCTTGCTGATGGGACCGGCGAGGTAGCTCATGGCCCAGCGCACGCCGAAGGTGCGGGGCGGTTTGCCGCCGGTGGTGTGCAACAGGAACTCGCGTTTGGCGAGCGCCGAGATCGTGGCGTCTGTCGCCGCAACGTCGACCGTCCCCGCTGCCGAGGACATCCCCTCCAGAAGGCGCGCCTTGTCGCGCTCGGTTTGAAGGCGGCCGATCATCCACGTGCCGGCGTTGGAGATCGCCTTGTAGTCGAGGTCGACGGGGTTCTGCGTCGCGAGAACGACGCCGATTCCGAACGCCCGCGCCTGCTTGAACAACGTGAGGATCGGCTTCTTTGACGGGGGAACCGCGCTCGGGGGGACGTAGCCGTAGACCTCGTCCATGTAGACGAGCACCCGCAACCTGGTGGAGCCGGCCTGGCCCCGCATCCACGACACGAGCTTGGAGAGGATCCGTGTGACCACCATCTGCCGCTCCTCGTCGGAGAGGTGAGCGAGGTACACGACCGCAGCGTTGGCGGAGCCGTCGCCGGACCACAACAGCTGTTCAATGTCGATGGGGGCGCCCTGGCCCCAGGCGGCGAACGACGGCGACGCCAGCAGGCCGTTCAGCCGCATCATCAGCGCGGCGCGATCGGGCTTGGGGAAGAACGTGTCGACGTCGATGACGCCGAGCTTCCGCAGCGGCGGGTCCTGGATCCTGATCAAGAGGGTGGGGAGGTCGAGCGTCTCGCCCGCTGCCCACGCTCGCTCGACGAGGTTGACCATCAGCACGTGTTCGCGCCCGCTCAGCGGGTCGGACGTGACGCCAACGAGGTTGAGGAGCGCCTGCACCAACGCCTCAGCTTCGTCGTGGATCGCCTCGGCGTCCGTCGTCGGCGGGGGAGCGAGCGATCCGACGATGTTGAGCGGCACCCCGGCGGTCGAGCCCGGGGTGTAGACGGTCATCCGGTGGCCGGTCCGGAGCGTCGCGATCTCGGTCGGCGCGATCGACCAGTCGGCGAGACCGTTCGTCCACGTCGAAGCGACGGCAGCGGCGTCCTCTCCGGTCGGAACCCACGGGGCGAAGTCGTCGGGCGCGAGGTTCGGGAAGGTGAGCAAGAGGTTGCCCATGTCACCCTTGGGGTCGAGGATCAACGTCGGCACTCCGGCAGTCAGCGTCTCCTCGAGCAAGACCATCCCGAGCCCGGTCTTGCCTGATCCGGTCATGCCGACGATGACGCCATGGGTCGTGAAGTCGTCGGGGTTCAGCCCGAGCGTGCTGCCACTTCGTTCGTGGGTGGCGGGGTCCGTCAGTTCCCCGACATACAGTCCCTGCGGTCGTTCGGTCATGTCGACTTCCTACACGCTCGGCGCGACCAGCGGAACCCGATCGCGTTCCGTGTAAGGATGGCCCTCGATCATCCAATCACGGACGAAGGAGCATTCCATGGACCTCGGAAACCTCGGTGACAAGGCGAAGGATCTGCTCGAGGAGCACGCCGACAAGGTCGACGACGGCATCGACAAGGTCGCCGATCTCGTCGACGAGAAGACTGGCGGCAAGCACACCGACAAGATCGAGGCTGCGGCCGAGAAACTCAAGGACGTGCTCCCCGGTGGCGGTGCCAGCGGGGGCGCTGCCGACGGGAGCGCGGCGGGCTGAGTCGCCGTGAGAACTGACGGAGCCGCCGCTGCACTTCGCTCGGCGGCTCCTGCAGTTCTCTGGCTCGACACCGGCCATCGGCCCGAGCCGACCGCTGCGGGGCTTCCGTCCCGAACCGACCTCGTCGTCGTGGGCGGCGGCTTCACCGGGCTGTGGGCAGCAGTTCAGGCGAAGGAGGACGACCCGTCGCGGTCGGTGGTTCTCATCGAATCAGGTCGAATCGCCGATCAGGCGACCGGCCGGAACGGCGGGTTCTGCTCGTCGTCGCTCACCCACGGCATCGAGAACGGGGTTGCTCGTTTCCCGAGGGAGATGGAGCGTATCGAGCGCATCGCGGCTGACAACTTTGCCGGGATCCAGTCCACGGTCGAGCGCTACGGGATCGACTGCGACTGGCGGCCCGCGGGCGGGCTGAGTGTGGCGACTGCTCCATGGCTCGTCGACGGTTTGGCCGAGGCAGCTGAGCTCGCCGAACGCTACGGGCACGACATCGAGGTGCTGGACCGGGATGCGACCCGGGCTCGGATCGCGTCGCCTACCTACGAGGGAGGTCTGCTCCAGCGAACCGGTGAGGCGCTTGTCGATCCGGCTCGGCTCGCGTGGGGGCTCGCCGACGTGGCGCGAACACTCGGAGTCGAGATTCACGAGAGCACCCCGATGACCGGGCTCGATCGTGCCGGGGCCGGCGTCGACGTGCGGACCGAGCGGGGATCGATCCGCGCCGGGGCCGTCGTGCTCGGTACCAACGCGTTCCACTCGCCGATCCGGGCCATCAACCGGCGGGTCGCCGCGGTCTACGACTACGTGCTCGCTACCGAACCCCTGTCCTCGTCGCAGCTCGCCTCGATTGGGTGGGAAGGCCTAGAAGGCGTCAGCGACACCACGAACCAGTTCCACTACTACCGGATGACTGCGGATGATCGAATCGTGTGGGGCGGCTACGACGCCGTCTACCACTACGGCTCGCGGATCGATCCGTCACTGGACCAACGCGAGGCCACCCATACGCTGCTGGCCCAGCACTTCTTCGAGACGTTCCCCCAGCTCGACGGGTTGTCATTCACCCACCGGTGGGGTGGTGCCATCGACACATGTACCCGCTTCTCCGCGACCTTCGGCACCTCGTTCGACGGTCGCGTCGCCTACGCCGTCGGCTACACCGGCCTAGGAGTCGGTGCCACCCGGTTCGGTGCGCGGGTGTGCCTGGATCTCCTCTTCGAGCCTGGGTCCGAGATCCTATCGCTGGAGATGGTCCGCAAGAAGGCGATCCCGTTCCCGCCCGAGCCGGTGAGGTGGGCCGGGATCGAGCTGACGCGTCGCGCCATCGCTCGCGCCGATGCGAACCAAGGCCGCCGTGGTCCGTGGCTCCGCCTCCTCGACCGCGTCGGCCTCGGCTTCGATTCGTAGAACCACTTCGGCCACTCCGGGCATCAGCCGTCACGGCGACGTCTTCCCCGCCTCCCGAAATGTGATGCGAGGTGTGCGGTTGAGCGATTGTGGCGCAGCACATTTCGGATGGGGGCGCGTCGACGCGTAACCTCGCTAGCCGTATGCGCAGCTCCAAGGACTTCTTCAAACCACTCGCCGCCGGTGCCCCCGAGCCGTTGCGGGAGATCCCCTTCCCGCCCTCGCGGATGATCCACTTCTTCCCGCCACACCTCGACAAGGTGACAGCGAAGCTGCCCGACATAGCGCCGACTGTCGACATCCTCCTCGGCAACCTGGAGGACGCGATCCCGGCGGATCAGAAGGAGAACGCACGCGCCGGCCTTGTGAAGGTCGGCAAAGAACTCGACCTCGGTGACACCCAACTGTGGACCCGGGTCAACAGCCTCGACTCGCCGTGGGTGCTCGACGACCTCATCACCCTCGTCACCGAGATCGGTGACCGTCTCGACGTCATCATGATCCCCAAGGTGGAGGGTCCCGAAGACATCCACTACGTCGATCGTCTCCTCGCTCAACTCGAGGTGAAGGCGGGGCTCACCAAGCCACTCATGGTGCACGCGATCCTGGAGACGGCGCGAGGTGTGGCCAACGTCGAGGAGATCTGCCTCTCCAGCCCCCGGATGCAGGGCCTCTCGCTCGGCCCCGCCGACCTCGCCGCCAACCGCCGGATGAAGACCACCCGAGTCGGCGGCGGCCACCCCGGCTATCTCGTCCGTCAGGATCCGCCCCGTGGCGACGACGGTCCGATCTACGACGCCGAGCGCACCTCCTACCAGCAGGACCTCTGGCACTACACGATCTCCCGGATGGTCGACGCGTGCGCCACCGCCGGCATCCTGCCGTTTTACGGCCCGTTCGGCGACATCAAGGACACGGTCGCCTGCGAAGACCAGTTCCGCAACGCATTCCTCCTTGGCTGCGTCGGTGCCTGGTCGTTGCACCCCGTGCAGATCGACATCGCCAAGAAGGTGTTCTCGCCCGACCCCAAGGACGTCGCCCACGCGTTGCACGTCATCGAGGAGATGGGTGACGGCACCGGCGCCGTGATGATCGACGGGAAGATGGAGGACGATGCGTCGGTCAAGCAGTGCCACGTGATGGTCAACCTGGCGAAGATGCTCGCTGCCCGCGATCCCGAGCTCGCCGCCCGCTACGGCTTCTGAAGGAGACCGCACAATGACTGATGTGATCATCCCGCGCCGTTCGGTGCTCTACATGCCCGGGGCTAACGACAAGGCTTTGGAGAAGGCGAAGACGCTGCCGTGCGACGCGATCATCCTCGACACGGAGGACTCGGTCGCCCCTGACATGAAGGCCTTAGCACGCGAGAAGGTAGCTGCAGCAGTGCGCAGCGGTGAGTACGGGCGCCGTGAGTTGACCATCCGCATCAACGGCCTCGACACCGAGTGGTGGCGCGATGACCTGGAGTCCGCCGCGGCCGCTGGACCGTCGGCGGTTGTCGTTCCGAAGATCAACTCCGCCGACGACGTTGCGAAGGTCGAAGCGGTGCTCTCGGGTGTCGCTGGAGCGAACGACATCGCCATCTGGGCGATGCTCGAGACGCCCGCAGCGATGGAGCGGGCCGTGGAGATCGCCACGTCGTCGGACCGGCTGACCGTGCTGGTGATGGGCACGAACGATCTGGCGAAGGAACTCCGTGCCGGTCTCGTACCGGGTCGAGCGCCGCTGCTGTGGGGCCTCGGTCGTTGCCTCAACGCCGCCCGCTACGCGGGCAAGGTGATCCTCGACGGGGTGTACAACGACGTGAAGAACCCCGAGGGGTTCGCCGCGGAGTGCGCGCAGGGCGCGGAGATGGGATTCGACGGCAAGACGCTGATCCACCCCACCCAGGTCGAGCCGTGCAACGACGCGTTCGCTCCGTCGGAGGCCGAGGTCGAGCACAGCCGCAAGGTGATCGAGGCGTGGGAAGCCGGCATCGCCGAGGGCAAGGGTGTGATCACCGTCGGCGGCCGGATGATCGAGAACCTGCACGTCGACAACGCCCGCCGGGCCCTGGCAATCGCCGCAGCCATCGACGCGCTCCAGGAGTAGGCCCGCCCGTCGAACTGTGGGGAAACTCGGAGAACAGGTCTCCGAGTTTCCCCACAGTTCGGGCAAGGGCTGGTCACGCGGGTTCGCTCAGCGCCCGACTCATCCGAATCACGTGGTCAGGATCGCCGGTGATCTGTTTGTAGGTGAACCGGCTTGTGCGGTATTTGTGAAACACCGCCAGCTGATCACGGAGCCGATCCGACTCGAACGAGTCGTTGCGGATGTGAAACTTGCGACCGTCGAGTTCGACGATCGACTTCACGTCCACGAACATCGCGTCGACACGGCCCGGTTGCCGTTCTGCCCACGGGGCGGTGACCTGCATCGTCGGGAGCGGAATTCCGGCTTCCCTGAGAAGGTCGAGGTACATCCGTTCGAGTTCGGACTCGGTCGGAGGATCTCCTTCGATGCGCTGAAGGACTCGGCGAGCGCGACTGATCCCAGGTCGTCCCCGACCGGCCAACGAGCGGAACATTTCCTCGAGTTCGTCCCACGAGAGTCGCCCCGCCACGAGCTCGTCCTCGATCACGCGCTGTAGGCGGGCGTCACCGACGACGGTCGCGAGATCGATGCAGGTGCGGGCCCGAGTTGTGTGAGGTATCCCGTTGGTCGAGGTGATGTGTTCGGGAGGAAGGAAGCATGTGCGTCGAACCCGGACCCCTGAGAGACGCTGGTGTCGTTCAAGCGTCGTGAGCAGCGTGACGTGCGGGGTCTCCCGAAAGCCGAACAGGCGGAGAATTCGACCGCTCGCTTCGTGTCCGAGCGGCGCACCGGGCAAGGCGAGCGTGGCAGCGAGCGCCTCCTGCCTCCACGTCTGTGGTGCGCCGGCGACCGCGAACACATGGCGGTGGCGTCGCTCCAACACGCCGGCCGTAAGGCGGGTTCTCAATTGATGCTCGGTCATCCCGAGCTCGTTCATTACCTCGGACGTGACGATGCCAAGGGTGCGACGCGCTGCGATCGCGAGTTCGCGGTCGAGCATGTTCCTGCCGTTCTGTCGAGCGTGTGCGCGATGGCCATGCAGGGGAAGATGCCCGACCGTAGCGGTGCGCCCCTCCATCGCCAAACGCTCCTCGAACCGTGGGGAAAATCCGCGGACAGGTCTCCGAGTTTCCCCACGGTTCGGCGTCGCTGAGCGGCGGCACTGGGGCAGACTCGTCGCTATGGCGAACGAGATGCAGACGCGCAACTTCATCGGTGGTGAGTTTCGGGACGCGGCGAACGGTGCTGTTGACGAAGTGTTGAACCCGGCGACGGGCGAGGTGATCGCTGAGGTGGCGTCGAGCGGCACCGCCGACGCTGCGGCGGCCGTCGACGCTGCGGCGGCGGCATTCGACTCGTGGCGCAAGACGACCCCTCGCGAGCGCTTCGAGATGATCACGAAGCTGGCCGACGCCATCGAAGCGGACCTCCCCGAGCTCAAACGCCTCGAATCACTGAACGTCGGAAAGCCGGTGTCGATCATCGACTTCGAGTTCGACCTCACCGTCGACAACTTCCGGTTCTTCGCTGCCGCGGCGCGCTTTCAGGAAGGTCGCGCCGCGGGGGAGTACCTCGACGACCACACGTCGTTCGTTCGCCGTGATCCCATCGGCGTCGTCGCCGGCATCGCGCCGTGGAATTACCCGCTCAACATGGCGACGTGGAAGATCGGGCCGGCGATCGCGGCGGGTAACACCATGGTCCTCAAGCCGTCGGAGCTGACCCCGCTCACCGCGCTGCGGCTCGCCGAGCTGTCGGCCGACATCCTGCCGCCCGGCGTCCTCAACGTCGTGTGCGGTCGTGGTGCTACCGCCGGATCGGCGCTCGTCGACCACCCCCGCGTCGACATGATTTCGCTCACCGGTGGTGTGGCGACCGGAAAGCACATCGCGCAGGCGGCGTCCGCGAGCCTCAAGCGCCTCCACCTCGAGCTTGGTGGCAAAGCGCCTGTCGTCGTCTTCGACGACGCCGACATCGGTCTGCTCGTCGACACGCTCAAGGACATGAGCTTCTACAACTCGGGCCAGGACTGCACCGCGCCGTGCCGGGTGCTTGCCGGTCCGCGGGTCTACGACGACGTCGTGAGCGGCATGACCGACGCGGTCGCTGCCCTGCGCACCGGGGACCCGTTCGACCCCGAAACCGCCGTCGGCCCGATCGTCTCGGAGGCGCACCAGAACCGGGTCGCCGACATGATCGCCCGCGCCGGACAGGCAGGAGCGGAGATCACCACAGGTGGCGGGAAGCTCGACCGACCCGGGTTCTTCGTCGAGCCGTCGGTCATCGCCAACCCGGCCCAGGACAGCGAGATCGTCCAGCGGGAGCTGTTCGGCCCAGCGGTGAGCGTGCAGCGTTTCTCCGACGAGGACCAGGCGATCGCGTGGGCCAACGACTGCGACTACGGCCTCGCGTCGTCGGTGTGGACGACAGACGTCGGGCGTGCGATGCGCATGAGCCGTGACCTCCACTTCGGCACCGTGTGGGTGAACGACCACATCCCGATCGTGTCGGAGATGCCCCACGGTGGCTACAAGCAGTCGGGCTACGGCAAGGACATGTCGATCTACGCGCTGGAGCACTACACCGAGCTCAAGCACGTGATGCTCCGGCACGGCTGACATGTGGCCTCGGCGCGTCCGCTCTGCTTGGGAGGCGTAGGCTCGCATTCATGTCGTTCGAGCCCACGCCTCCGCCGTTCGGGGAGCCTCAGCCAACTGCCGCGATGCCGGCGGGCTGGTATCCCGATGACCAGGGTCTGCAGCGCTACTGGGACGGCTCGGCGTGGACCGAGCACACTGCGCAGCCGGCAGTGGCGCAGCAGTATCAGCCCCAGCAGTACACGACTCAGGGATCAGCTGTCGCAACCGCGACGAGTTCCGACGAGAACACGATGGCGGCGCTCGCCCACGGCCTCGCGATTTTCGCCGGGTTTCTTGGCCCCCTCATCATCCTGTTGGTGAAGGGCAACGAGTCGAACTACGTCAAACACCACGCCGTGGAAGCGCTCAACTTCTCGATCACAGTGTTCCTGGCGGTCATCGTCAGTGCCGTCCTGATGATCGTGCTGATCGGATTCCTCCTCCTCCCCGTGATCGGGATCGGCGCGCTGATCCTGCACATCCTCGCGGCCGTCGCCGCGAGCCGCGGGGAGTGGTATCGCTACCCGATCAACATCCGCATGATCCCCGGGCCCTGAGGGCCGTGGATCAAACCGATTGGCCCGCCTGCCAGTCGACGCCTCGTCCGACGAAACGGACGCAGACGGGGTAGCGCCACCACGAACGTGAGTTGGAAGTTCAGTGACTCGGTGACGCGATGCATCACGAACCGGTTGCGGTCCGGAAGCGGCGCCGGAGCCAGTCGACGAGGAGGGCGTTCACCTCGTCTGGGTACTCCTGCTGCACCCAGTGGCCGGCGCCGGCGATCGTGTGCATCTCGAGGTCGGTGCACACGTTCGGCATTCCGGCCGCGAGTGCCGGCGGAAGGGCGGGGTCCCATTCTGCGCAGATCATCAGCGCCGGGAGGTCAAGGACCTCAGAGCCGATCTCGGGAAGGGCGCGGATGTTCGCGTCGATGTTGCGGTACCAGTTGATTCCACCGCGAAACCCGGTCCGCTCGAACACCGCGGCGTAGTGGTCGATCGACTCGACGTCGGTGATGGGCTCACCGTGGGTCACCAAGCCGTCGAGGTCGCGGAACGGGTTCATGTCCCGACGCCCATCGGCCGATGCCCGAACGGTCGCAGGGTCGACGCCTCCGACCATCAGTTTCTCGAACACCAATCGCGCACGCGGGTCGATCACTCCCTCGGCGACGCCAGGTTCCTGGAACCAGAGGATGTACTGCCGCTCAACATCGCCGTCGACCAGCGTGCTGAGGAACTCGGTGCCGGGGAACGGGATGTACGGAGTACATACGCCGACCACGCCCAGGCACCGTTCGGGAGAGCGGACGGCGGTCCCCCACGCGACGAACCCACCCCAGTCGTGGCCGACCACCACGGCCTTCTCGATGTCGAGGGCATCGAGAAGGCGAACGACGTCATCGGTGAGCTGCGTCAGCCCGTAGGCGTCGATCGGATCGGGCGCGGTCGAAGCCCCGTAGCCGCGTTGGTCTGCCGCGATCGCTCGGAAACCGGCGGAAGCGACCGCTGGGAGTTGGTGGCGCCACGAGTACGCCAACTCGGGGAACCCGTGACAGAACACAACGGCGGGACCGGTGCCCTCTTCGTGAACCGAGAGGTGGATCGGCCCAAAGCTGGGGTCGGTCAGCTCGACTCGGTGTGGGTCGGGGAACCTGGAAATGGGTGGTTGCATCGGCTCAGTTGAGCATGCCGACGTCAGCGAGGAGCGCGCGTGCCCGGACCTTTGGGCTGCCGCTGATGTCGGCTCCAGCGCTGATCTGCTCGCTGACGGCATCGAGTGCGTTCTCGGCTGGTTCGTCGTCGATCGCGATGGCCTCGGCCCGGACCACGACGTGGTATGTCGTAGTGCCTGAGACGACTGGCGCGTAGGCGCGGGTGTTCGCCGCTCGGAGCCGATCCTGCTGTTCGGTCTCGGGGCCGAAGCACTCCGGCATTTCCGTCTCCGTCAGCAGGGCGAGGTCGATGTCGCCACCGGTGATCGCGGCGCACTGATCGAGCGTCTCGACGTGACGCGTGGTGCCGTTGGTGATCTCCGCTGCGATCGAGCCGTACAGCGACGCGAGTTGGGCGCGGGTCGGGTCGGACGGCGATCCCGCCACGATTGGATCGGCCTCGGGGGTGGGGGCGTCGGCGATTGCTGTCGTCGGTGCCGTCGCTCCCGACTCCTCCTCGTTGCCACCGCGGAGGCCCCACCAGATCGAGGCCACCAGAGACAACGCCACCATCACGCCCATGAGCACCCAGGTACTCGTCGGGATCCGGCCATCCTCGGGAATGCCGGGGATCCGGCGTCGGATAGTTCGGATCAGGTTCTCGGCCCACACGTAGGGGAGAAGCGACAGCCCGAGAATGACGATGAGCCAACCGGGGCCGGGAAGCACGAGTCCAGCGATGCCGACCAGCACCAGGATCCAACCACCGATGAGGCGAACGAGTCGGAGCCATACCGCGTGGCGAGCCTCGTCGTCGGTCTTCTCGTGGCGACCGGTCTCCTTCTCCGCTTCGATGAGCGCCTCGGCGAGGAACTCGCGGTGAGCCTTTCGGCGTTCGGAGCGCGTGTCGTACGAATCGTGGCGCGCATCGAGCTTGGGATCGGTCGGATCGGTCACGGTGCACCGTCTGGAGGATGGCCGGATCAGTGCGACGTCACGGTGTCAGGTGATAGAACCGCCCCATGTCGGAGCACCTGCCCCCCGTCGACGAGTTCTCGACCCATCACTGGGCCTTGTCCGCCGTGGTGACCGAGGAGTTCCTGAACACGCTCGCCCGAAACGGTATCGGTGACGGAGTCGAAGCCGCTGAGTTCCGCCAGCAGTTCAACCTGCCGATGCTCGGCAGTCTCGATCTCGGGATCAAGATGGTCATCGTCGGCGTCGAGTTCGCGATGCATGAGTCCAACGCGGATCGGCTCGCCGCCACGATCCGGGCTACCGGCGAGATCACCTTCTACGGCGACACGATGATGCCGGCCATGCCAGGGCTGGCCCGCGTGCGCGGTGACGTGATGGTTCGGCCACACGTCGAGTTCCGGGCTGACGGCGGATTCCTGGCGGTCCTCGATCTCGCAGGCAGCGAGCTCGTGGGCATGAAACTTGAGGGCATCGACGGGGTCGAGACGGACGCGGATGCCCAGGAGATGATGGGCCAAATGTTGTTCGCAGCGGTCGGAGGCGAGCTGTTCGAGGGGCTCGCCGCGCAGATGGGGTCGATCGGTCTCGAACTGGGCCCGGACCAGGGTCACGTCTTCGGAGAGCTCGGGGTCGAGGTTGGGCCAGCCGACGTTGCGGTCCACGACGGGGCGATGACCGTCGGGCTTCCGGCCGTTCTGGGCCTGGATGGCCGCGCCGAGGCAGAGCGTGTCGCTGGCCAACGGGTGGGGGTGGGGGTTGCCGCCGGTGCGCTGTCGGCGCTCGCCAACCGCTTGGCCGCCGACGTGCTCGGTGTCCCGTTGCCGTTCGAGTTCGACGTGATCGCCCGCGACGACCGCGTCGGTTCCCGCGTCCGAAACCAGCGAATCATCGACCTGCCGTTCGTGCCGGACCTCCGCCCCGGGCTTCGGTCGACCGTTCGGCCCCGCCTCACCGGGGACCAACTCGAGCTGAGCCTCCGCGAGGCGTGGGTCGAGCTGCCCTTGGTTCCTCCGGTCGTCAACCGACTCACCAGGTTCGTCGGCGGCGCGGCGTCGCTTGCCCCCCTCACTGTGTCGGTCCCGGCACACGCCTCGCTACCAGTGCATCCCGGCAACGGCGCGACGCTGGACGTCACGATCGTCGGCCTCGACGTGGAGCGCGACGGTGTCTCGTTCGTCGTCGAGGCCAGTCTGTAGGACCATGAGCACGATCGACGAGTGGGAGGGGCGCGTTCCGGGAGCGTTCAACCTCCGCGATCTCGGCGGCAACCCGGTACACGGGGGAGTCATCGGGGGTGGACGGGTCTATCGCTGCGACCTCCTTCATCGCGTCGATGCAACGCTCGGCCACGCCTGGCTGGTGCGCAACGAGGTAGGCACCTTGATCGATCTCCGTACCGTCTCCGAGCGTGAGGGAGACGGGTTCATGGCGGCGAGCGACCATCTAACGTCGCTGCACCGCGGGCTGCTCGACGAGGTCTGGAGTTGGGACGCGGAGAACAACGCCACCGACGAGTTCTTCCTGCGGGATCGCACCATCGAGATGTACGAGCGCTTCCCCGATCGCATCGCCACCGTGCTCGACGACATCGCGGGCGCGCCCTCCAACGTGTTGTTTCACTGCACGGCGGGCAAGGACCGAACCGGCGTGATCGCCAGCGCGCTGCTCGGAGTGTTGGGTGCGAGTCGTGAGGTCATCGTCGCCGACTACGTCCGCAGTACCGACGCGATGGCCGGCATCGTCGGTTGGTACCGGGATCGCGACCGAGTCCAACCCGCTGACCCCGAACGGGAGCGTCGGATCATCGACCGGGCCGCGGCGCCGCACACGATGGAAGGCGTGATCGACGCCATCGTGGAGCGGCATGGCTCGTTTGCCGGTTGGGCCTCCGACGTCGGCATCGACCGAGAGCTGATCGGGGCACTTCGGGACAAGCTCGTGGTCTGATCGGGCATCGGCGAGTCACCCGGTGGGATGCCGCTCTCCTGTGAGATTCGCGCTGGCGCTGTCCGTTGCTGAGGCCCATACTCTCGTGGCGGCTGGCGCTTCAGAATCGACTTCCCGCTCACGCGGTCCCCAGTAGGAGTTCCAGCCTCCGATGGTTTCCCTTCCCCTCCTCGAGTCGAAGATCGAGCTGCCGCGGGTACAGGGACTGCCGCGCCCTCGGCTCGATCGTCAGCTCGACGCAGTGTGGGAACGAGGACTCGCGATCGTGAGTGGCTCAGCAGGCTGGGGCAAGACCACCCTGCTCGGGCAGTTTCGCCAGCGGTCGAATACTCCTGTCGCCTACTACCGCGCCGATGCGACCGACTCATCCGTCGATGAGTTGCTGCGGTATCTCCGCCATTCGGTGGGTCGAGCGATCGCCGCCCCCATTGGCGCCACATCTGGCGTAGATGAGTTCGTCGGGGAGGTTTCGGTTGCGGCGCCCGATGGACTCGCGATCGTGATCGACGACGTACACGACCTCACGTCCTCGCCGGCAGGTGACGCCCTCGCGCATCTGGTGGAGACCGCTCCCTCTGGTTGGGCGGTCGTTCTCGCCGGTCGCGCTGCACCCGGATTAGACGTATCGAGACGGAGGGTGTCCGGCCGCCTCGTCGAAATCGGGCCGGATGACCTGCGCTTCCGGACGTGGGAGGTCGAGAGCCTCTTTCGTGATGTCTACCTCAATCGGCTGCCTCCAGAGGAGATCGCGGTGTTGTCGGCGAGATTGGAGGGCTGGGCGGCGGGGCTTCGGCTGTTTCAACTGGCAACGGCTGGCAAGACTCCGAGCGCTCGCCGTACCACCCTTGCGTCGTTCGGCGCTCGCCGTGATGCTTGTCGTGAGTACCTCACACAGAACGTCCTGGACTCTCTACCAACCGCGGAGCACGACCTGATGGTTCGGACGAGCGTCCTTGGCGTCTTGTCGGGAGAGCTGTGCGATGAGTTTCTCGGCACGACAGGAAGTGAGGCGACGCTTGCTCGGCTCGAGCAACGGCAGTTGCTCGCCGTCGCTCACGGTGCCCCGTGGATCTACCGGTGCCACGAAGTGCTGCGAGCGCACTTCGAGGACGTGCTCAGTAGCCATCTCGGGGCTGAGGCGATGCAGCGTGAGTATCGAACGGCAGCTCGACTGCTCGGTGAACACGGCTGGCCGGCCGAAGCTGTCCGTGCGCATTGTCGGGCTGGTGATCTCGAGGCGGCCGCCGAGGTCCTCGGTTTCAAGGGCCCGGACGTAGCGTCCACCTTGAGTCGTTGGTGGGAATCGATTCCCCATGCGCTGCTGGATCACGACCCATGGATTCTGTTGGCGAGGGCGCGACGGAACGTGAGCAGCGGCGACCTCGATGAGGCGGTCGCCTTCTACCGGATGGCGCGGGCGGAGTCGGCTGACAGGGGCCCGGGAGCCATCGCTGCGAGTGAGCAGCGCGCAGCTGAGGATTGGTGTTCGCGCCCCCTCTCGACCGCTCCGGGATGGACAGGGAGGATTCGCCGCGGGCTCCAACGGTCTCCTCTCGCCGAAGTGAACGCTGCTGGACCCGGCGACGAGCCGACAACGACGCTTGCCAACGCACTCGGACTTCTGCTGGGTGGAAGACTCTCAGAGGCCCGGGTCCTCCTCGACCGCGTGGTCCACCACGTCGATTCGAGTGATGTCGCCAACTTGGGGGCGCGCCTCTCGATCGGTGTGGTCGGTCTCTTGTCCGGCGATGTGGATGGTACAGCGATGGATCTGCTGGCCCGAGAGTGTGACGTCGTCAACCAGCTGCACCTTGCTCGAGTGGCCGCGTCGGTCGCATCCGCGGCCCACGGGTACGCTCCGACGTTCCGGGTCCCGCAATGGCCTACGAGCGTGAGCGACCGGTGGACCACCGCAGCTTCATTGTGCGCCTTCGGGATGCGCCGTCCAGCGGACCGCTCGATGTTGACTGAGCTGGCGCGGCAACAGGCCATCGCCGCCGCGTGGCTCGTTGAGATCGATGCCAGATCCATGGCGAGCTGGCTGCTGGCCCTGCGCTCAGCCGCGCTCGCCGAGCTTGGTGATCCGATGGCGGAGCCCGAGGCGACGGTTGCTGATGCGTTAGCCCGGGTGTCAGGTGTGCCCGGTGCCCGTGCTGTTGCTCTTGGCGCTGCGATGGCGTGCCGAGCAAAGGTTCCGGCCGAACTCGCCCGGTCGGTGGACCTCCTGTGCAAGGAGTGCGGCATCGATCCAGCTCGCACGATCCCGCAGCGTCTCCCGGTACCAGAAGCCCCATCCGGCGAGCGGGGCAGAGTCGAGAGCCCGGTCGAAGCGGACAGGAGACCGATGTCGGTTCGAGTGCGGTGCTTCGGGCCGTTGGAAGTGTCCGTCGGTGGCATCACAGTCGACCTCGAGGGGATTCGCCCGAAGGCTCGGTCGGTGCTTCGAATCCTCATTCTGGGCGGGGGACGCCCCGTTCACCGTGATGTTCTCATCGAGTCGCTGTGGCCGGACCATGGCCTCGAAGCGGCGGCGCACAACCTGCAGGTCGCCGTGTCATCGCTCAGGCGCATGCTTGAACCGGGTTCTGCCCGTGGCGCCAGCTCGGTTATCGAACGTTGTGGGGACTGCTACCGGTTCGTTCCGATCGACCGGTCCGATGTCGACCTCTGGGCGGCTCTGGACTCGATGACACGTGGGCGGGCGCTGCTGCGCGGCGGTGCCGACAGTGAGGCCGCTCGCGCGCTGGACTATGCGTTGTGTCTGGTCGTCGCAGAACTGTTCGAGGAGGAGAGCCACAGCGAGTGGCTCGAGTCGTCGCGATCACTGTTGGCACAGGAACTCGCCGACGCGTCAGAGTCGCTCGCCGACGCCTACATCCGGTCAGGGTCGTTCGGCGCCGCAGCTGACGTGTGCAAACGAGGGCTGCGTTTCGACCGCTATCGAGACCATCTGTGGCGTCGGCTCATCGCCGCGCTCCGCGAGGACGGTCAGGTAGCAGCGGCGCGGCGCGCTGAAGTTCGGTATGAAGCGATGCTTCGCGATCTGGGCGTTCCTGTGACGTCAGCTTCTCTCATTCCAGAACTCGACCTCAGCGAGGGAGGTGTTCTGCCCGCTTCCCGACGGGTAGGCGGAGAGCAGCTGGATCTCGACCGACGTCGCTGACGTTGCCGCCACCTCGAACGACTGGAAGTCGGCGCTGTCCGCCAGTTCGATCGAGCGGGTTGAGCCGTCGGAGAACCTCAGGAACAACTCCTTCGGTCGTGGTTCTTGGAGGAATGAGTCGGGCTCGCGAGTCGTTCCCGATGAGATCCCGATCTTCGCGATGTCGGTCGCAGTCCCGAACGTAATCGTGATCTGCTCGTTGATTCCGAGGCCTTCGGCGCCCTCGGCCCACCATGTGTTGTTTGCGCCATCTATCGCTAGTTCTGGACCATGATCGGCGGTGGAAGAGGACGCGGTCGCGAGAACGGGGAACACCTGCTCATATTCGGGCGCGACGACACGCCGGACACGCGACGTTACGTCGGCGACCAGTTCCTTGATCGGATTCCTTCCCGGGAGAATCGCTGCGAGCGCTACCAGGATGGTGAACGCTGCCACCACCATCAGAACGATCCTCGCCAGCCGCCGTGGCGTACGGCGGGGCGTGCCCGAGGGTGACGGTCGGTCGCCGGCGTTGAGCGGGGGCCTGGGTTGCCTGGAGAACATGGTGCGCCACCATGGGAGGGGTGGAATCACCTCGGCTTCGGTGAGCTCGTCACCGCAGGTGCGGCAGAAGTTCCGCTCCTGGCGGTTGCCTTCTCCGCACCTCCCGCAGATGCGGTCGCCGGGCCGAAGCTCGCGGCGTCCCTGCTTCGTGAGCTGCTTGCGCTTCGGCTCCGGCAGCGGTTTCGGACCTGGTTCCTCCTCGATTCCCGTGCCGGGTACCGGTGCTGGCGGCGGCGGCGGTGGAGGGATGATGAGGCGCTCGGGCGGGCGAGGCCCCGGAGTCCCCTCGCCGCTTCGCGCCGGTGGCCTGTACGGCGGTGGCGTCACCGTCGTCGGTCCCGGCGGCGGTACAAACGACGGCGGTGTCACCGTCACCGGTACATCGGTCGGCCCCCCGGGCGTGTCGGCGACCGGTACCCCGACGTATTCGAGAAACGCCCTGTCACGACCACAGAACTTGGCGCCGTCCTCGTTCAACTCGCCGCACTGGCCGCACTTGATCACGTCGTGGTTCCGATGAGTTCGATTTGATGCGGGATGTGGGCGGGCTTGAGCGACCCGATGATGAGGTCGAGACGTCGTACGTCCGTAGCGCTGAGGTCCGGCAGGGGGATGCCGACGGTGAGGGCGGGCACCGGGCTTCCCGGTGGTATCGGGTCAGGGTCGCTCGACCACGTTGCACCACCGCTCTCGGCGATAGTCACCGGTACTCCGGTGTACATCTCGAGCACCTCACGGATTCCGCGGGCGGTGCCGCGCCACCGGTACAGGTCCGCCGTACTGGCGACAGCTGCTCGGGTGAACTCGATCGGCCACGTCTCGTCAAGCAGCAGTCCCATCCACTCGGCGAGCCACTGTACGAAGTCATCGGGAGCCAGCATGGGGTCGAAGTAGGCGTCGAGGTTGTCGAGCGTGAGGAAGATCGGCGCGAGGACGGTGTCGAGTGCGCCGACGATGTTGAGAATGAGCTCGTCGTCTTGGAGGATCGCGGGAAGTTGGCGGCTGATCGGGTGGGCGGTGGGCAGCTCGTCGAGTAGGGCGCGACTCATTGCTCGACCACAACTTGATGGTCGACGGAGAACACAAGGGCCTGCTCGGACAGTTCGATCCGCTGTTGCTGCTCGCCGGGGTCACCGCCCCACGGATTGATCGGGAAGAGCCTCGAGTCCTCCACGAACTCGACACCGGGGACAGCCTGGAGGACGGCGTACACCTCCCCGATGTGAACCGGGCGACCGAACTCCCAGCCGAGGCCGTCGCGCCCACCCCGGATCGGGTGGAAGTGCCGGTGCAACGCGTGCGTGGCCTCTACCCGGAGGCGTTGGCTGTCGGCGTGTGTCGCTGCCTTGATCTTCGCCACGATCTTCACCCCCGAGTACCGGGGCTTCTGCACGACGACTCTTGCGCCGACACAACGTCGTTCGTCGAGATGGTCTTGGATCTCTGCCATGAGGTCGTGCGAAGGTTCGAGCGCGTCGAAGCGGAGTTCGCCGGACGACTCGTCCGCGACGTCGGGCACGATGAGGACGCGGACGACTCCGATGTCGTGGGGGTCCTCCGTGACTCGCACCCGGGCGACGCCGTTGAACGACTCGCGGACGAGGTGTTCGTAGTCCTCGGCGGTAACGGCCCGATTGCGGGTGCGCAGGAGCGCCGGCCCACGGGTCTTGGCGTTTTCCATCGTCTCACCGTCGACACCTCCAGCAGCGGCTCGCCGGTTCGTGACCGCCCGGATAAGCGGGATCGATGTCTTCAGCACAGTCAGCGCCCCAGCTGCGACATTGCCGCTCCGGCCTCCGCCGCTTCGATAGGTACCGACGCGGACGACGGCCCCGGACGGAGGGACGGCGCCGTGCTGCAGTATCCCGCCGTCGGGTTGCCGGACAGCGGGGCCGAACTGCACTTCTCCGGCTATGTGGTCGAGCACGAAATGACGGTCGATGGGGGAGGATCCGGCGAATGAATCGACTTCGGTCCAGGTCTCCCAGTCCGATCCGGTTGCCACCTCGATGGCAGCTCGCTCATCGTCGGGAACGACGGGCCGGTGAGCCAGCCGGAAGCGCTGCGCCGGTAGCCCCTCGGAGGTGCCGACGGTCTCGTCGGTAAAGACTCTGGCGTGGACGGCTCCGGTGGTCCCTCCGACGGTGAAGGCCTCGATCGAGCGGATTCGGGGCGACACGCTGTATGGCTCCTGGTCGCCGTACGGTGGGACGAGCATCGCTCGGATCCATCCGGCGTGTCGTTGGGCAATGACCGCCATGGAGTGGTCGTCGGGGACGTGGATGATGAGATCGCCAGGCTGGTTCATGCCGAGGGTCTCGTCGCGGTCGACATCGCAATGGACCCACTCGGTTCCGTTGAACGCCTGCCAGTGCAGTGGTGGATCGTCTGGCGTCACCCCGATCCCTTCCACCTGGCAGTCGAGCCGGAGTGCCACGGCGCACCCGGGGATCGCGGCGGACAACCCGACGTTGAGAGCGTTGCCGATCGTGGGCGTGTCTCCGAAGGCCAGGAAGCCGTCGGAGCGAACGAGGTTGTCCGTCTCGTCGATCGGCGGTTCCCCGTTGGGGTGTACGACGACAGCGTTCAGCGAGCACGGTGGAATCGTGCGACCTTCGGTGGTCGTGAACACTGTTGGCTCCTCGCCCTCGACCCGCGCGGTCGCGACCTCGGTGCCGGCGGGGATCGTCACTGCCTCCGGCTGCGGTGCAGACAACCAGAAGGTGATGCTGCACCGTGCTGCCCGCGGAGGGAGAAGGCGGACGCCGATCAGTTCGAGGAACTTGACGTAGTTGCGATCTGGCACTTGGTTCACGCGGTACAGGAGCTGGTCGACCATGTAGGCGAAGGTCTCGATGAGGGTCACACCTGGATCGGAGACGTTGTGGTCGGTCCATTCGGGGCAGCGGCGTTGCACGAGTCGCTTGGCGTCGTCGACGAGGTCCTGGAATCGCCGATCGTCGAGGTTGGGTGCGGGAAGGGACATGGCGGCTCAGTCCGTCGGAATCACATAGAACGGGAACACCAGGTTGCGGGGATCGTTGCTGCCCCGAACCGAGTAGGTGATGTCGATGTACAACGTGGCGTCCTCGTCGGGTGCACGCTCGACGACGATGTCGACAAGGTCGATTCGAGGTTCCCAGCGCTCGAGGGCGCGCTCAACCTCCTGGGCGATTCGCCCTTCGGTGGTGGCGTCGACGGGGGCGAACATGAACTGGTGGATCGCGCACCCGAAATCGGGGCGCATCGGGCGTTCGCCGGGAGCGGTCGACAGGATCAGCCGCATGCTCTCCTGCAGTTCGTTGTCGCGTTCGGCGAGCGCAATTCCGCCCGCAGCCGAGGTGCGAACGGGGAAAGTCCACCCACGTCCGATGTACTCCTCGCTCACATCAACCCCCGATCAACACCGTCGCCGCGGATCCGACGAGCTGACCCGGCACGCCGGCACACATCGCCACCGTCGAGCCGGTCTTCGCTGCGGGCTTGCTCTCGAAAAGGACGGTGGCGCTTCCCATCAGGACCCGGCCCTCCTGGCTGGTCGGTGACGCGAACGCGTCCGCGAGCCCGACATGGGGCGGAGTGTTGTACCCCGACGACCCCTGTACCGCTGCCGGTTTCCCGCAGATGAGAACGGACGTGGCCAGCCCCTGCTGAAGCGGCGCGCCGAACGGCTGCGGACCCGCAGGCATGGTGCCGCTGGCGCTGGGCATCAAGTGGATTGCGCATACGCCCACGATCTGGTCACCCTGTACTGCTGCCGGTGTTCCCATCCAAGCCGCCCGTTCCCTAGTTGATGTTGACGACGGAGCCCTTGATCGAGGCGTCGGGTCCTCCGTCGATAGTGACGCCAGCGCTGCCCGAGACCGACACCTTCGTGCCCTCGATCTCGACGTTCTTCCCACTGATCTTCACGTCTCCGCTGGTGGATGTGATTGTGACGTCCTGCTTCGCCTCGACCTTGATCCCGTTCTTGCTCGACGTGACGGTGATGGCCTTTTCTGCCGACACAGCCATCTCACCCTCACTACCGAACTCGACGGCAGGTCCGTTGGAGTCGTCGACGAAGACGAGTCGATGGCCGAGCCGTGACACGAACGTCCGTCGGTTCACCTTCCCTGCGGTTCCGTCGAACAGTTGCTCGGTGGCCGGGGACCCGGGTTCGTCGACGCCGTTGTAGAGACCGCCGATCACGAATGGCCGACCGAGGTCGCCGTGCTGGAACGCTACGAGCACCTCATCGCCGACCTCGGGGAGGACGAGCCAGCCGCGCTTCGCTCCTGCTCCGGAGTGGGCGGTCCGGGCCCAGTCGCTCTCGTAGTTGTCGTCCAGCCACGGGAACCTCAACTTCACCCGGAATCGGTTGTCGGGGTCCTGCACGTCTGTAACCACACCGATGGTGACACCACCCATGAGGCCTCGGCGGCTCGGAGCGTCGTCTCCCGACCCACTGATAAGACCGTGAATCGAACGGTCGCGCGAACCGCTGGCCTCGAACGTCACGAGATAGCCCTCGTCCGGCACCCAGGTGTGGCGTGCGGTAGTGAGGACGTACTTGCCGTCGAACGGGGGCTTGGCAAGACCGAGGCTGACGCTCGCTCCGGCGCGCAAGCGCGGATCGCCTCGCGTGACTCCCTCGAGTTCAGCGAAGGTGCTAGCGACGCATTCCGCCAACGATGCCGCCGCGGCGTCGACCTCGGACTGGTTCGAGTACGGAACGTCAACAGACACGCGGCGTTCGGAAGCGAACAGGTCGGCCAGCTGATCTGCGCTGCTGCCGTTCTGCACCGATACCGTCCCCGCGGACTTCTCGCCGACGAGCGATTCCTTGGTTTCGGGGTTCCACCCCCGCACCTCGACGGTCTTGACCTGGTCGGCTGCGGAGATGGTGGCGCGGCACCGGATGAGATTCACCCCGACCGACAGTTGCAACGGATCGGTCGATGACGTCGTCCCCCCTGCCGGGCCGTTCGACGCCTTTGGGGGCTTGCGGAAGTTGAACTTCCCGTCGACGATTCCCACGTCGTAGCCCACCTCTCCGGCGAGCGATTTGAGCAGCGCCCAATCCGTCGAGTTGATCTGGGCGATGTGCTTGCGAATTTGCCGAGTTGAATCGATGGTGCCGATGTTCAGCCCGGCGTCGCCTGCGAGCTTGCGGGCGACGTCGGAGTAGGACATGTCCCTGTGAGCAGTTGTCGTGCGTCGGCGGTGCAGGCGGTGGGTCCGGTCGAACCCACGAACGATCGTGAACGTGCCTTGTGTTTCGACCTCCATCTCGACCGCGGTGATCTCGCCCTCCACGACCTTCGCCCCACCGGTGTGCTCCGCGGAGAAAACTCGAATGATCACAACTGCTCCGACCTTCAGATTCCCCCGTTCCAACACATCGCGGTGTTGGTCGCGGAACGTCAACATGAACGCGTCGGGAAGGTTGATGCTCGTCTCTACGACGGCCGACAACATCGTCGCGGCGACGTCGTCGCCTAGTGGCGACCCGTCGACCTCGACCTTGAACTGGTTGGTGGGTTGCTCCTGTGCTGTCACTGGTACCTCACGCGAACTCGGCTGCCTCAGCCTCCGACGGAACCAGGACCGTGGATCCCTCGCTCAAACGCATGGGGTCGTCGATCCCGTTCGCGACGGCCAACGCCCTCCAGAACGTCGGGGTGCCATACTCCTGGTGGGAGATCGACGCCAGCGAGTCCCCGGGGCATACGATGTGGCTCCGCTGCGACGTCAATGATCCCGACGTCGGGTTCTGCTTGGGGAGGGTCTTTGACACCTCCTGGAGTTGGACGGTGCACACGGCGCGGATCGGAGTCCCATCCGGGTTGAACATCGTGTACTTGACCTGCACCTGCTTCACGACGGCTCGCAGGGGCGTCGCTCGTCCCCAACCGAAGAGGACGATGGGCGGCTGCGGGCGATTTCGGAAGACCGTTTCCTCGGTCGGGGTGACGCAATCGAACAGCAGCTTGATGTTCTTGGTGATCGGCTCCGACGGCGCCTCGGATGCGTCGAGGAACATCTCGAGTGACATGGAGGCGGGTTCTGAACCCTGGAACTCCGCGGTCGGGGCGTCGTTGGGGCTGCGGGCCTGGTTGGTCTTCCACGACACCGACTTCTGGATCGTGTACTCCTTCGGGTTGAACTGGAAGCGGATCTGATCGATCTCGGAGCCGCCGGTCGCCGAGTCCGGCTGCATGATCGTCAGATAGGCCTTCTCAAGACTGGAACTCAACGCCACGTCCGCTCCTCACGCGTTCCCGAGGAAGCCGTGGTGGGCGAGCTCGAGGGTCTCGGTCGCGACTTTGGCCGAGTCGACGCTCAGCTGCGGGCCGGACCACTTGACGGGTAGGACGTCTCGGAGGGTCCACGTCGCGACGGCCTCGCCGTTGGGCCGTTGGGCGACGATCTGAGCGCTCGTTCGGACGATGGCCTCGGCCATGGTGGCGAACCATCTGGCAACCTCACCGCTGTCACGGTTCACCGGTCTCGTCAGTTTGATGTTCGAGTACTTGATCCGTCCGGCGAGCAGGTGGACGAAGTTGTTGTTGCCACCCTCCTCACGCGATTCGACGGTGACCTCGAACCCGAGGCCTTCACAGCTCGTGAACGACCCGAGGGCGTGGCCGTCCACGGTCACGGAGAAGAAGAGGCTGATGGCGGGGTCATCGAGATCGGGCACGGTTCTCCTCTCGCGGTATCTCAGATCCTCAGGTCGCCGGCACGCCCGGCCCGCTCCCGGTCGCGTCGCAGTTCGGTACGCCACTGATCGCGGATGCGTGGGTAGATGCGCCGCGCCAGGCGGTCAAGCTGATCGTCGGACATCGTGGTGCTGTTGAGGGCGGCTATGCCGATGGACTCAGTCGGGCGCGTGCTTTGCGAACCGTCGACGCCGATCGGCGCTGACGGTTCGGCGTCGCCGACGAGCTCCAACGTCGGAGTGCCATCGGTGGCCCCGATCTTCACGTCCGGCTGCGGTGCGGCGCTCCGGAATGGCGACGGCAGCGAGAAGTCTGTCGCCGCGGTGAGAAGCGAAACGGAGGGAGGTTCTGCCGGTTGCGGGCTCGCGAGGTTCGTTGGTGGCCGTTGCAGTCCTATCGGGTTCGTCTGTGCCAGGTTCGTCTGTGCCAGGTTCGCTTGTGTCGGGTTCGCTCGCGCGGGCGGTTCTGGGCTCCGCGACGCGATCGGCGTCCATGTGCTCAGGCCCACGCTCGAGATCAAAGCCGCCCTGCTCGGGGTAGCGACCGGTCCTCCGCTATGCGAATGCGTGATCACCGGTGGCCGGTGATCGGCCAGGAGCGCTGAGCGTTGGACGCCGGCCGAAGGGGGGCGGATAGCAGCGGCGATTCCGGCGGTGGGGCTGCGGTCCATGATCGTCGCCGCCCTAGGAGTGGTCGGCGCCTCGGTGAGAGCCGACGGAGTCCTCTTTCGGCTGCGCTCGGGCGCTCGGGCCGGGGCGGTGTCGTCCGTCGGAGAGTCGAAATCCGGTGGGCTGGACGAGGCGGACGCGAGGTCGTCTGGTTCGACGACTACCAGGGGGTCGCGCTGCGCCAGGACCGGAGCCACGCGACCTGGCGCGAAGGTTTCTGGCGTCGAGTGTGGTGAGTCGACGGATGAGGCTGCCGGGCGAGTTGCCGGTGCTTGCATTTGGACGGGCGATTTCTGGCGGGCCGACGTGCCCAGCCCGATCGTTGGGGGGGTATGCAGGTCGGTCGGGAGAAGGCCGCTCGTTTCAACGTTGGGCTGAGCCTCGCCGGGTTCGCCGGCCGTCGTGATACTCGGATGCGTACCGCCGAGCAGCGGTGCCTTCACGTTCTGGGTGATCGCCTCAACGGTGAAGGCGTTCGATTCGCTGCTGATCGGCAGCGGGGGGACAGCGGGGGTCGGTGCGCCGCGCACGATCAGTGGCTTTGCTACCGGCTGCGTTGATGGGCGCGCGGAACCGAGGGTCTCGACGTTCGGCTGTGCAGTCCGCTCGGATATGACCTCAAGTGAGTGTGCGGGGGGCAGTGGTTTGAGCGTTGTTCGTTGGAGCGGTGCTCCCAACCCGATTCGTCGGGGTGTGTGCGGGGTTGCTTCGGTGCGGTCGAGCTGTGGCGGGTTCGGCTGTGGCGGGCCGGCCTCGGCCACCAAAGGTGTCGTCAGGTCGGTGTCGCCCAGCAATGGGGCCGTATCCTCGTGGGCCCGATGGCGGTCGAGTAACGACACATCGCCAGTATCCTCGTTGGCGGTGTTCTCGCTCACGCGACGTTCGATCGGTTGAAGCGAGACGCGCTGAGTTGGTGCCGGCGCGGGGAGTGACAGGCGCGGCAAGCCGACAGTGTCGGCGGCGATGAGGCTCCGCGAGACGGCCGGCCTTGCCTCGCCCGGGGTCGTCGCTGACACCCAAGTCCGCAGACCCCGCGCGGCCGGGTCGCGGGTCTTGACGAGGCGATCGATGACCCCGTGCGACTCGCGCTGAACGGGTGCTGTCAGTGGCGGAGCGCTGGCTGCTGCCACGAGTCCCGCAGGTGCATCGTGTGTGACGAGATGGCCGAGCGGTTCGAGAAACCGCGGGACAGTGTGAGCGCTCAGCGCCGCGGTGAAAGCGGACGTCGACGCCACCGGTCGTAGTGGCGCCACTGTGCGCTGGATCGGCGGTAGAGACCGCCAGGCGTCGAAGGGTGGAGAGGTGCTGAGCTCCGCTGTCGACCGACCACTGCCCAGAGCGTTGCGGCGAGCGAACCTCCACCAGCGCATCAGTGCGATCCCTGCGACCGGGCATTGATGTGCAGGATGTCGTCGATGTACTGGCGGCGGCGGGGGTGTTCGAGGTCGAGGATCTCGTCTGCCGACCAGTGAAAGTGGTACGCGATGAACGCGACATCCTCATACAGCGAGGAAGCGCTGTGGATCACGATTCCCCCAAGCGACCACCGGCGAGGTCCACCGAGAACTCCGCGTTGCACGCGGGGCATGCCACCGCGGCACGCGTGTGCCCCTCCTGATTGACTCGCCTGTAAAGATCCTGAAGGAAGGCGAGGTCGGACGCGAACAGGTTCTCCACGACTCCCGGGTGGATGTCGTCGTCGTTGAGCGTTCCCAGATGGGTGACCACTCGGGCAAGTAGCACGACGGTCAGGTAGGCAGGGTTCTCCTTCACCCTGTCGTCGTGGAGCGGCATGAGTTCGTCACGCGCCGTCGCCAATCGCATCCGGCCCAAACGGTGCACCGCTCCGGCGCGATCGACGTAACCACGCGGGAGTTCGAACTCGAACTCGGTTCGCATGGTGCCGGAGTCGGCCGCGATCGACTCGGCGGAACCGTCGGCGCCGGGGCGAACGAGTGTGGGGGCACTCCGCCGCATCAGCCGGGCTCACAGCCCTCGTGGGTGATGACGAGCTTCTCCGTGAGAACGCTGGTATCGCCGGCCTTCATCGTGCCGATCTCGAGGCTCTTGGGCCACGCGTTGGTGAGCTTGTAACGCTTGATCTCTGCGCCCATGAAGTCGTACATGATCACGGACCCGCCTTTGCGACTCGCTGCCATATCTCCAAAAAGGGTCTTCTTGATCCAGTCCTCGAACGATGAGTCGTCCGTGACGCCGCGGGTGAGGGTGATCTCGCCGGCCTTCGGTCGCCCCGGCAGCTTCTTGTTGACGTACTTGCCGTCAGCCGTGTTGTGCTTCAACTCAATGGCGTCGGTTTCCATCTTCAGCCCAGAAACCTCCTGGATCTGCTTGATGACGACGCCGTCGAATTCGAAGCCGAACGACCAGCCGACGCTGGTGTCGAGATCGGGCAGTGGCATGGGGTCCTCCTCGGGACGGGCTCTGGATTGGTGGATCGACCTGCGGTGCGACTACTCGCTGACGATGCTCGTGCCGCCGGAGAACTGTGACAGTCGGAACACGACGAACTCTGCGGGCTTGACGGGTGCCACGCCGATCTCACAGATCACCTGTCCTGCATCGATCGATTCCGCCGGGTTCGTCTCGTCGTCGCATTTCACGTAGAAGGCTTCGTCGGGGTTGAGCCCGAACAGGGCACCTTTGCGCCACTCCATTGCCAGGAACGCTGAGAGCGTGCGCCGGATCTTCGCCCACAGCGCCGGGTCGTTCGGCTCGAACACAACCCATTGGGTGCCGTTCAGGATCGACTCCTCCAGGTAGTTGAAAAGCCGTCGGACGTTCAAGTAGCGCCATGCCGGGTCGCTCGACAACGTCCGGGCCCCCCACACCCTGACACCGCGCCCGGGAAATGAGCGGATGCAGTTGATGCCGACAGGGTTGAGCTGATCGTGCTCGTTCTTGGTGATCTGGAGTTCCAGTCCGACGGCCCCGCGGACCACCTCGTTCGCCGGAGCCTTGTGAACCCCTCGGGTGTCGTCGTTGCGGCCCCAGATCCCCGCCATGTGCCCGCTCGGTGGCACGTAGACGCTCTCGGCTGCTATCGGGTCGAACACCTTCAACCACGGCCAGTAGAGCGCGGCGTACTTGGAGTCGTAACCGGCCTTGTCGACGCGCCATTCCTGGATCTGCTGAGCGTTCAGTCCCGGCGGAGGGTCGAGGATCGCCACCCGGTCGCCCATCAGTTCGCAATGGGCGATCATCGCCAACTGCACGGCCTGCACGCCTTCGAGGTCGACGACTCCAGCTTGATACGCCGCCATCAGGTCGGGAACCGCGAGCATCGTCACGGCGTCGACCGCTTCGAGTCCTGCGAAGCCGGTGCGATCGCCGACGTTACCGATGTAGTCGTCGGGGGTGACACGAACTGGTGCGGGTCCGGCTCCGCCGGCGAAAGCCACCTCTCCGCGAGCGGGTGCCTCGATCGCTCCGGCCGACTCCTCGATGCGGATCAGCTGGGACTGCTGGTTGACGAGCGTGCGGACGTTCTGCCGGCCGCGCCGCGAGGTGAGATTGTCGAACTGCTCGACGATGTCGCCGCGGCGCTTGACCACGAGCTTGAATGGCTGGTCGGAGGGGCTCGCCGACTCGCCCTCTGCCGTAGGCGAGGCAGCGCTGCCGTCGCTGATTTCGACGGTGAGGTCGTTGCCATCCGGACCGGGAGCGGCGGCGGAGATCCGAAACGACGAACCGCCGCCGTCACCGAGTGCAGGCGGCTCGGCGAAGGCAACCGGCGCAGCGCCGTCGCCACCGATCCGGACGATGTAGCAGGCCCCTCCGCCATTCTGGAAGAACGCGAACACGGCGTGTGCGAGATAGGACCCTTCGAGGAACGAGCCGAAGGAGGATACGTACTGACTCCAGTTGGTCACGAGCGTCGGCTGGTTGAATGGGCCGGCCTCGGCGAGCCCGACGAATCCGGCGACCGCGGTGCCGACCCCCTCGATCGGTCGCGAGCCCGAGTCGACCTCCTCGACGTACACACCGGGCGAGAGGTAAGTGGGCATGTGGCCTCCTTGCGGATCGTGTCGCCGTCGCTTGTCGGCGCGTGGCCCCAGCGTGCGCCGTGGCCCTCGGCCCCACAACGTCCGATCGTCCACCCTTTGGGGCGGGATCGGCTGCCCGAAGGGGTACATCACGTTGCTCGCTGAGTGGGTTGGGACGACACTCAGCTCATGGAGCGTCTGATCGCTGAGCACGACGTCTCGTACCGGCCGAAGGCTGTGGCATCGCCTGCCCAGAGAGCGAGCGGTGTCGAGCACCTGCAGCGGACGCTGGGCAACGCCGGCGTCGGGCTGGCATTGCAGCGCGATCGCGCCGAAGGCGAGGAAGCAGGCGCGACATCGCCGGTGCTCGGCGTCATCGGCCGGGGTAGCGGGTCACCGCTCGACCCCGATGTACGGAGTGACATGGAGGCGAGCCTCGGTGCCGACTTCAGCGACGTTCGCGTCCATACGGGCGGGTCGGCCGCAGAGTCCGCCAGCGCTGTCGGAGCTAGGGCATACACCGTCGGCAACGAGATCGTGTTCAACGACGGTGCCTACGCGCCCGATTCGCATGACGGCCGCAAGACCCTGGCCCATGAGCTGACTCACGTCGTCCAGCAACGGTCGGGTCCCGTCGACGCGACGCCAACCGGCGACGGGATCGCCGTCAGCGACCCGGGTGACCGGTTCGAACGCGAGGCCGTGGCCACATCCGAACGGGTGGTGGCACGCGACGCCGCGCCCGCTGTCCTCGGGCCGGCAGCGAGCGTTCAGCGCGACGCAGCCCCGGAAGAAGACGAGGAAGCGGACGTGCAGATGCTCCAGCGCCAGGAGGACGAGGTGCCTGAGGAGGAGGAGATGCCGGCAGGATGAGTCCTGCTTCGCTGCAACGTGTGCATGTCCGCGCGGCACGGCCTCCCGTGGTCGCCCGCTCGGCTCGACCCGCATCGCCGGCGCTCACGACGAGGCCGACCCCGTCGGTCGCCTCCGGAGCGTTGCTCCTTCAACTCCAGGAGGGTGTCGGCAATCGCGCGGTCGCGCAGTTGGTGAGCGATCACCCAACCGACCCGGTAGCGATGTCGCGGGCCGTCCTGCAGCGCCGGGCGGACGCGGCGCTATCGCTGCTGCCGCCGGTGAGGCCGACTCCGAAGCTGCCGTCGCAGGACCCCAGCTTCGTCCGGTTGACCGGGCGCGTGAAGTCGTCGGCGAAGTCCTTGAAAGCGCACCCGCCGGCCCGGCACGAGGTCAAGAAGGCGCAGGATGCGGCGCAGCCGCCGGCGAACGACGTCGCGAGCCAGGCGAAGGCCGCCCAGGTCGACGAGATGGGCACGGCGAAGCCGGGCACCTTCGACAAGGCCAGGTTCATGGCGGCCGTGCGCGCTGCCATCGCGAAAGCCGCGCCGAAGGACATGAAGGAGGCGGAGGAGTTCTCGTCGTCCGGCAAGGCCGACGCGACGAAGACCGAGGTGATGTCTCAGGTCGGGCAGGGCAAGGCGCAGAGCGCCGGCGACATCAAGGGCAAGGCGGCGCAACCGCCCGATCCGTCGAAGGGCGTGTCGAAGCCCGTCACCCCGATGGGCCAGGAAGCCGAGGTCGCGCAACCCGGCGATCCGGGTGCCGCCGCAGCGATGCCGAAACCGGCGCCGCCGGAGCAGACGAACCTCGCGGCACCGAAAGCCGCGGTCGACGGGCAGATGTCGGCGGCCGGCGTGACCGAGGAGCAGCTCGCACGGTCGAACGAGCCAGCGTTCCAGGGTGCCCTCGCGTCGAAGAAGGCCGGGGAAGCCCACAGCGCCGCGGCCCCCGCCGCGTTCCGCGCTGAGGAGGCGCCGCTCCTCGCCGGCGCGCGCGGCGGCGCGGCCCAGGCGGCGCACGGGGCACTGGCCGAGATGACCGGCGTGAAGAAACGGGCCCTCGGTGGTGTCGGCGCTGACAAGTCGGGAGCGAAGGCCAAGGACGAGGCCGCTCGGCAACAGGTTGCGGCGGAAATCGAGTCGATCTACGCGGGGACCAAGGCCGATACGGAGGGGATCCTCACGAACCTCGACGGCAAGGTGGATTCGGCGTTCGAGGCGGGGGAGCGGGAAGCCAAGGCGGCGTTCGAGGACTACCACACGACGCGCGTCCGCAAGTGGAAGATGGACAACTACGTAATCCCGATCGGCGGCTTGGCGCGCTGGGTGCTCGACCAGCTGTCCTCACCGTCGCCCGAGCTGCTCCGCATTTTCTCCGAGGCCCGAGCCGCGTACACCCGCCGGATGGAGTCGGTGATCTCCAACATCGCCGACATGATCGGCACTGAGCTCGGCCGGGCACGGGCGCGGATCGCCCAGGGTAAGGCGCAGATCAAGGAGTTCGTCGAAAAGCAGAAAGGCGACCTGCGGAAGTTCGCGCAGGAGGCCGAGACGGGCATCAGCGGGAAGTTCGACGAGCTCACGTCGTCGGTCGACGACAAGCAGGAGTCGATGGTCGACACGCTCGCGGAGAAGTATGTCACCGCGAAGCAGAACATCGACGCTCGGGTCACGGCGCTGCAGGACGAGAACAAGGGTCTGTGGGATCAGGCGACCGCCGCGATCGGCGGCGCGATCGAGACGATCCTGAAGTTGAAGGACATGCTGCTCGGGATCCTGTCGAGGGCGGCGGGGGCTGTCGAGAGGATCGTCGCCGACCCGATCGCGTTCCTCTGCCGCCTCATCACCGGCGTGCAGGCAGGCCTGAAGCAGTTCGTCGGCAACATCGCGGGCCACCTCAAGAAGGGCCTCCAGGGATGGCTGTTCGGCGCGCTCTCGGCCGGTGGCATCGAGGTGCCGGAGAAGTTCGATCTCAAGGGCATCTTCGGGATGGTCACGTCGATCCTCGGCCTGACGTGGGCGAACTTCCGGGATCGGCTGACGAAGAAGGTCGGGCCGGCGATCGCCGGCAAGATCGAGCAGAGCCTCGACTTCGTCAAGGCGATCGCGACCGAGGGCATCGGCGGCGCGTGGAAGTGGGTCGTCGGCAAGCTGACCGAGCTCAAGGACCAGGTGATGGGTCAGATCCGAACCTTCGTCATGGAGAAGGTCGTGATGGCGGGCGTGACGTGGCTGATCTCACTCCTGAACCCGGCGTCGGCCTTCGTGAAGGCCTGCAAGATGATCTACGACGCGATCATGTGGTTCGTCGACAACGGCCAGCAGGTGAAGGAGCTCGTCGAGTCGATCCTCGACTCCACCGAGGCGATACTCGCCGGTGCCTACTCGACGGTGGCGAACAAGATCGAGGGAGCGCTCGCCAAGGTGCTGCCGATGGCGATCAGCTTCCTCGCGAGCCTGCTCGGCCTCGGCGGGCTCAGCGAGAAGATCAAGGCGATCATCGAGAAGATCCAGAAGCCGGTGAACGACGTCATCGACAAGCTGATCGATCGCGCCGCCGGGTTTGGTAAGCGGTTGTTCTCGAAGATGAAGAACTCGAAACTCGGCAAGAAGGTCACGGCCGGGATCGGCGCCGGCAAACGCGCCTACGCACGCGGCAAGGCATACGTGAAGGAGAAGTGGGAGGCGGGCAAGGCGTATGTCGCCGGGAAGGCGAGCGCTGTCGCCGACGCGATCTGTGGGTTCGTACGACCGTTTTCGATGGCGGGAGAGCCGCACAAGTTGATCGTCGAGCCCGGATCACGCACGCTCCTCATGGCATCGGTCCCGACGCCGGTGCTGGTCAACATCTCGAACGAGATGATGCGGGTCCAGGAGCTGATCGACGCCGGCCGGGCTGAACGCCGCCAGATGCTGGCTCTCGAGGGAATGGACAGGACCGCACGGCAGATCGAGGACGCGATCGCGAAGTACGGGCCGGATCATCCGATGGTCGACGGCGGGGTGAAGCTGCTGCAGAACGAGATGCACGAGTACGGGGACACGTTCGAGGTTCGCGGCTTCGGCAAGAAGGGGTGGAATGCGGTGCCGCGGCCCGGCGAGACGGCGCCGTGGGGTGATCAGCCGCGAGGAGGCGGCCGTGCCTTCGAGCGGGAGCATGTCATTCCGTCGTCCGTCGTCGCCGCGCTCATCGGAATGAAGCGAGGGGAGACCCCTGAGTTCAAACGCGTCGACACGCGAATGCCGACGATCATCTGGGAGCGGAGGGCGGCCGACCTGAAGACGGTGGGGCCGTTGAGCGGACATAAGCGTGATCGTGACGCGATCAACGACGCGAAACGCGAGATCGCCTCGGGGACGTTCTCGCTGTCGACGTTCGTCGGCGAACGGATCGCGGCGTCGATCGCTGCCCGGGATCAGGCCGGCTTGACGGAGCCCACCAACGACGAGATCGTCGGAGCGGCGAACAAGCAACTGAGCTCCATCAACGCCCTGCTGGCGGAGGCGCAGCAGAAGCAGCGCAACGGGTAGCCGCGTCAGCCCGCGTGGGCGTCGCGGATCGCTTCGAACCACGGCCCGAACTCGCCGGACGAGCACATGCGGCCGAGCTTGCGGTACTCACGCGCCGTGGCGTGGATCACGTGCTCCATCGTGACCACGTTGCCGTTGGCGGCGGCGAGGAATGCTGCGGTCATCGCGACGCTCGAGATGTTGCCGCCGGTCAGGTCGAATGACGTCGCGAGGAAGGTGGTGTCGATCGAGTCGTCCTGTGGGAGCGTGGTCGGCAGGTGGCGGCGCCAGAGCGACTCGCGGAGTTCGGCGTCAGGAGTGGGAAAGTCGACCAGCACATCAAGGCGCCGCAGAAACGCCTCGTCGATGTTCGCCCGCAGGTTCGTGGTGAGAAGCGCAACGCCTTCGAATCGCTCCATCCGTTGTAAGAGGTAGGCGACCTCGACGTTGGCGTGGCGGTCGCGGGCGTCCTGCACCTCCGAGCGCTTGCCGAAGATGGCGTCCGCTTCGTCGAAGAGCAGCACGCCGTTGACGCTGTCGGCTTCGGCGAAGATCCGATCGAGGTTCTTCTCCGTCTCACCGATGTACTTGTCGACGACCGTCGCGAGGTCGATGACGTAGAGGTCGAGTCCCAGATCGTTCGCGATGACTTCGGCGGCGAGGGTCTTGCCGGTGCCCGACGCTCCGGCGAAGAGCGCGGTGACGCCTTGGCCCTTGCTGGCTCCGTGGTCCATGCCCCACTCGCTCATCACCCGCTCCCGATTGCGCACTCGTGATGCCACGGCGACGAGCTGACCCATGAGATCGCCTGTCGCGACGAGGTCGTCCCAGGTCGCTCGCGGTTCGATGCGCACGGCGAGCCGTTCGAGCCCGGCGGCGTTCTGGGCGCGGACTCCGGCGGCATAATGGGACGAGGTCGGCTCGGTGGCGTCGCACATAGCCAAGAGCCGGGCGGCGCGTTCGGCGCGTTCCTCCTGCTCCGGTGTGAGCCGGTATGTGGCAAGCCTCGACGCCGACTTGTTCGCCCGAGGCGCTGAAATGGCCAACGGCACCTGCTCAGACCAGGCCGGATCCCATGGTCGTTCGTCGACGGCGACCACCGTGACGCCCGGCGCGGTGAGAAGCCGCGGTAGGTCGGGTCCTCCTCCTCGGGCGATCGCGTCGAGCGGCCCCGCTACGAGCGCGGCTCCGGCGAGCATGCAGTGGCGTCGCGCTGCCGCGATGACCGCTGCCGGGTGCTCGGAATCCGACGCCCGACGGAGGTCGATGACGAGCGGTTCGAGTCCGGCGGCGATGAGCCCCGATGCCGCCCACGATGTCGCTCCGGTTCCGCTGCGGTCGCGGACGTGGATCAGTCTGACACCGCCGGCGACCGCGCGCTCCAGACCTTCGGTGTTCGCCGTCGCTCTCCTGACGGCTCGCTCGACGAACGGCGTGACGAGGGGATCGACCGAATCGTCGCCCAACAGGAACGCGACGACGGCGTCTGGCACACGGAGCGGCCGGGTGAGAAACGGGCGGTCGGGCTCATCGATCTCGACGAGACCGTGTGACACCAGCGGGCCGTGCGGCGTCAGACGCGCTCGTCCATCAGAGTCAGTGAATGAAGCGCCGCACAGTTCGAGCGCCAGACCGATCGACGCCCGCCGGCGTGTGAGGTCGTCGTGCAGGTAGCCGTAGGCTCGCTCGATCCTTGGGTCCAAGTCCGGTGCCAGCGCGACGAGAAGAAGGGAGATGTCCAACTCGTCGAGTCCGCAGCGCCGTTCCACGGCACGGAGGCGGATCGAGTGCCCGGCTGCGACCGCCGCGTCCGCGTCGGCTTCGGCCAGCGTGAGCGCCCCACTGAGCTCCGCGCAACGGACCGGAATCGGAGCGCGCTCATCGAGGAGATGGCGGGCCTGTTCGTCGGAGATGTGCAGTCCGCGGAACGGGTCGGACGGGTCGGGATCGGACCGCTGGCGGAGTTCGACGGCGAGACGCACGGTGGAAGCCAGCACGTCCAGCCGGGTGAGCAGGTGGGCGAGCGACGGGTCCATCGGCGTCGTCAGGGAAGCTCAGGCCTGCTGGTCGAGGCGGCCCCGCGACGGTCGAACCGCCGGATCATGCGCGGCGGGTCGTAGGCGGCGTCACCTCGTTCGACGGTCTTGTCGATGAGACCGATGTGGAGTGGTTCGGCAACCGGCGGACCGGCCTCGTCGAAGCGTCCGAGGTCGAACGGCGCGGTGACTACTAGGTCCAACGATGGTTTCAGCTCACCTCCCAGCGCCGACCACGTGTCGGACAGCGCTCTGTCCTTGGGTGGCGGCAACGCCACTGTGTACGCGATCGGCGATCCAGCCCCCGAGAGCGAACCGGCAAGCGCTTCCACAGGGATGCCGTCCTGGGCCAGAAACGCCGCGAGCAGCATCGACAGTAGGCGGTGCTCGTCCTCAGGTCGCTGCGTCCACGCAGTGAGGAGGTAGGACAACTTGAACCATCGAGGTGGCGACCCCCAGCCAGCGATGCGTCTGCCGTCATCGGAACGGCGCTCGATCTGGCCGACCTGTCGTCGGTCGGCGTCTTCACGGATGTCGTACAGATATAGGTCCACGGTGGGCGCGTTGCGGCGCGACGCCCAGTCGCGCGTGGGTGCATCGAACACGATCTCGACCGCGGTCTCACTCTCCATTCGCAGGCGGATCAGGGACCGCAGCGACTCATCGACATCATGGATCATGGCTGGCCGATCGTTCCCTGTGCGGTGGGCGCTCAGATGAGGCCCTCGCGCACAGCGAAGGCGACGGCATGTGTCCGGTTTCGGAGCTGCAACCGGGTAGTGACATCGTGGATGATCCCTTTGATCGTGCGTTCCGAGTACGAGAGCTTGTGGGCTATCTCGCTCGTGTCGAACCCATCGGCAACAAGCTTGAGCACGTCGGTCTCACGTTCTGAGAGCGCACCGAACGGGCAGGACGATCCGCTCCCGCGTTGGATTCTCCCGACCCGGTCGAGCAGCCGACCGAGTAGGTCAGGTGGGAGGGAACCAGCCCCCGACGCAGCTGCGCCGACCACCTCGACGATCCGTTCCGGTGTGGCCTCGCCGGTCCGCAACATCGCGCAGGCGCCGGCCTCAATCGCGTCGAGGACTCCCGATTCGTCGAGGCGTGCCACGATAACCACGACCCGTGGACAACCGTCACGTTGCACTGCTCGCACCAGGCGCAGCGTCGGTTCGGAGAGCTCGTCCGCCGCCACGATCGCAACTGCTGAGGTGTCCAGATCCAGCCCCTCGACGAGTTGAACCTCGCGGCGCCCTCGCAGCTGCGCGGCGATCCCGACCTCCAGGACCGGATCGTTGCTCGAGACCATTACTCGAATGCTCATCTGATGAATCCCCCTTGATCTACCGGCTCGCGACGAGTTCAAGATGAGTGAACCACCACGCGCTCCACAACGAGTCAACGCGCGCTCCGCAATGTCGGCGGTATGAGCTAAATGAGCCTCGAGGAGGTCGAGTGCACCTTCGGGCACACTTTTCGTGAGGCCTTCCAATCAACAGGACGATCCACGACGATTCCGCACATGGGAGCGGCGTTCGTCCTGATGGAGCCGAAGTCGCTGGTCGTCAATCCCGGCGAGCAGCGATCGATCCAGGTGTCGGTGCGAAACGTCGGGAACGTCGTCGACGTGCTTCGCCTCGAGGCCCTCGGCCAGTCGTCGCGCTGGGTCGAAATCGAGCCACGGGAACTTCGCCTGCTCCCCGGGGCTGATGGCGTTGCGACGGTGACGTTCCACCCTCCCCGTGACGCGTCCGTTGCCGCCGGTCGTACACCGTTCGCCGTCCGTGCCACGTCCGCGCAGGAGGGCAACGCAACGGTTGAGGAGGGCCAGGTCGAGGTTCTGCCGTTCCTCAGCGTCGTGGCCGAGATGGTCCCCCATACCGTGCGCGGGCGTCGTCGCGCTCGGACCGAGCTCGCGGTCGACAACCGCGGCAACGTCGGGATCGACCTCACCGCTGCCGGCGGCGACGCCGACGGTGCCGTAGAGGTCGACGTTCGTGACCGGCAGATCCGTTGCGACCCAGGCGCGGCGGTGCTCACGCGGGTTGACATCAGGCCGGTGTCGACGTTCTGGCGCGGCCCGGTGAAGACGCTCCCGTTCAAGATCGACCTCTCGGACACGGGTGGTAACACGCGTTCCGTCGAAGGGGCCGTGGTTCAGGAGCCGCTTCTCCCGAAGTGGTTCGTAAAGGCGGTCGTTGGGGCCCTCCTCGCGGTTCTCGCACTCGTGATCCTGTGGTTCACGCTGCTCAGGCCGGCGGTTGAGAGTTCGGCGGGCGAAGCTGCCGAGAAGGAGGTCCAGTCCCAGGCCGCTGGGATCAAGGCGGATGCAGTTGAAGCCGCCAAAGCGGCGACAGCTGCCGGTGGAAGTGGGGCAGGTCGAACGCAGGAGGCGGTGGAGCAGGCAGCTGAGTCTGCGGCCCAGAAGAAGATCGATGAGGCGCTCGAAGCAGGCACGTTCGTAGCCAAAGGGGACCCTATTGATTTTCGGCTCGACATCGATCCAGCGACATCGGATGCGGCGACGAGATCCTTTGTCGGGCGGGTGTTCTCGATGACCGACGTCGTGTTGCAGAACCCTCGGGGCGACAAGGGCACGATACGGATCCGACGCGGCGCGGACATAGTCCTGGAGGTAGGCCTCGAGAACTTTCGAGACCTCGACTACCACTACGTAACGCCCTTGGTGTTCGACGGAGTTGACCTGAGGATCGACGTGGACTGCCGGAACGAGGCCGGTCCGTGTACTCCGGCGGTGTCGTTCGGCGGTTTCGTGAAGCCCGAGTAGGAAGATTCGGCGAGTTCCGGGGCGCGGAGCGTTTGTGGGTATGGGCGTCGACTCTGAGCGGGTACCGACCGCGCGTCGAGTGGAGGGTCAATGACCGATCGGAGGAGGAGGCCACAGCGATCTCTCGCGATCGTGTCCGCCGTCCTTCTGGTCGCGTCGGGTGCGATCGCGAATGTGGGTGTGGTCGCACAGCCGTTGCCAGCGGAGTCGGCCCCGCCGGGTCGGACTACATGGGAGAGCCCACGGCCGGACTGGGGGGTCGAAACGCCGGTGATGTCGGCGGACGGGAACTGGGTCGCGTTCCAGTCAGCAAGTTCCCACATCGTGCCCGACGACACCAACGGGGTCCGCGACATCTTCCTGTTGGAGCTTGCCACGGGCTCGGTGACTCGGGTGTCGGTGGCCTCTGACGGCACCCAGGCCAATGGCTCCAGCGGCAACGCGGTCAACGTCAACGGCATCCGCGGTATCGACTACGACGCTCCCGCCATATCGGGCGACGGGCGATTCGTCGCGTTCCAGTCTTCGGCCTCGAACCTCGTGCCGGGGGATGGGAATGGTGTGGAGGACGTCTTCGTGTTCGACCGGGGGATCTCGCCCGCGGCTCCGTCGACGATGATGGTCAGCCGCACGCCTGCCGGCGTTCCCGCCAATGGGGCGAGCCGCAGTCCGGCGATCTCGCAATGCATGCCGGACCAACGTTGCGCGGTCGCTTTCGTCTCCACTGCGACCAACCTGCACGCTTCGGGCTCTGACGGAAAGTCCCACGTCTACCGTTGGTCACACCCGAACGGCGAGATCGAGCGGATGGATTGCTCGAGCTCGACGCCACAACTCGCGCACAAGGGCGATGCGTCGTCGCCGTCAATAGGAGCCATGGGGTTCTGGGTGGCGTTCGCGGCGACTGTTGAAGGTGAAGAATCGACGTCAGTTCTCTTGTCCTCAGGCGATTGCAGCGTGCAGCTCGACTCGACCTCCATGCCTAGGTCCGACGGCGCTGACTTCGAGCCTGTGGTGACGGAGTTTGGTGACTACTACCCGCGTGTGGTCTATACAACCACGGCAACAAACGTGATCCCCGGCCAGCACCTGTCGGGTCGAAATGTAGTCATGTCTGTCGACGGTGTACGGCGCTTGCTGAGTGGCGGCGAGTTCAGCGGGCGGAGCCACAGTCCTGCAATCGGCGCGAGCGAAGGGAGTGCGGCAAGCTCGTTCGTCGTAGCTTTCGTGGCGAGTCCGACCGGCGATATCGACCCGGAGGAGGGCTCGATGATCGTCGTGCAGTCAGGCGACACGTGGCTTCCTGTTCTGGTGCCCTCGCCGTCACGCTCGTACTCCGCATCGACCCCGTCGCTCGCCTGGACCCACACGACTCCGGCCCCGGAATCTCGGCTCGTGTTCGGTGCATCGCCGGCCGGAGAGAGCGTCGCAGGCCGATCGCTCATAGTGGAGGGAAGGGTAAGAACAGACCCCACAGCTGGTCCACCAAATGTGACCACGATCCTTCCGACGGAGCTCCCAGCCATCGATCCGTCGCTGTCCGACGACGGCCGTTGGGTGGCGTTTGCATCGTCGGCACCGGACCTCGTGCCGGGTGACCGCAATGGCAGCTCCGACGTGTTCGTCCGCAACATCGACACCGGAGCACTCGTGCGCGTTTCCCTAGCGACGGACGGGAGCGAACGCGTCGGTGGTGCCGCGCAGCCGGCGGTCTCCGCTGACGGGCGATATGTTGCCTTCGCCGCGGCAGCCGACCTGGCGCACACCGGAAGCGAGGTCCGTGATCCGTCAGTCTCACTCCGGGCGGACGGATCGTTTGAGTCGGAGTTTGATGACGGAGTTAGCAACGTCTACGTGCGCGACCGCGACACCGACAAGAACGGTATCTTCGACGAAGCAGGAAAGACTCGCACCGTGTTGGTCAGTCGGGGGTACAACGTCCTCAACGGTGTGGTGTCACCGGTCCGGAGCCGAGGTGCCAGTCGCCGGCCCGACATCACCCCTGACGGTCAGCACGTCACCTACGAGACGACTGCGGACGACCTGGCCGAGGACGGGTCGGGGTTCGGCAACGACGGTCGCCGCGTCGTCGTCGCTCACGACCGCGATGCCGACGGCGATTCGATCTTCGACGACATCGAGGTTCTCCCGAACCCGACCGGCCCAACCACGCAGCGCACCAGGACGTCAATCCTGACGGCCGGATGGAAGTTTGACAGCACCAGCCGAAGCCTCGTCCCGGCGACGGCACCAGTCGCGGACGGCAACTCCGCAGAACCAGTCATCTCGGCTAGCGGTCGGTACGTCGCCTTCACGACAGAAGCCGAGAACCTGCTCCGTGACGGCGCGTACGAGTGCGTTCCGGACGCGACCACTGCCACCACCGAGCCTCCAGTCGTCCTTCTCGAAGCTCGCCCAATGCCGGCTTCCTGCCCTTCGGGCACCCACGCCGCGGGCTACAACTTCGCGGCGAACCAAGGACAACGCGACGTCGTGCTGGTGGACCGAGACCCTGACGGCGACGGTACTTTCGACGGTGGTAGGTACGTGCCGAGCCTCCGCGACGAGAACTCGATTCAGGTCGAGATCGTGTCACGATCGGCAAACGGCGGAAACCTGAACGCCCCGTCGACCTCACCGTCGATCTCCGACGATGGTCGTCTCGTGACGTTTGTGACATCGGCCCCCGGAGTCGTCGGCGCTCCGTCGCAGCGCGGCGTGACCCAGGTTTATCTCCGGGATGTCACGGCCGAAGCCAACGAACTCGTGTCGGCGGTGGGAACGGGTTTGACGGCAGCGGCCGGGGATCGCGATAGCGATGATCCGTCGATCTCGGCCAACGGTCGGATGGTCGCATTTCGATCCGGGGCGACGAATCTCGTACGTGGAGACCCCGACGGGATGGATGTTCTTGTCCGTGACCTTCGGACGGTGTCTCGCTCCACGGTGATCGCATCGGTCAGTACGGGCGGGGAGCCGGGAGAGAACACGTTTCCTTCCAGCGGGACCGCGATCGGTACCGGCGAGACGGGTACGACGATCGACGGTACCGGTAGACGGGTGGGGTTCTCGACCAACGCGACCAGCTTCGATCCCCGCGATGCGAACGGCATCGAGGACGTCTACGTCAGAACCTGGCTGCCAGACCTCCTGATCCGTCCGAATCCGGTCGACTTCGGCACAGTCGCTACCGGAACGACCTCTGCACAACAGACTGTCAGCGTCGAGAATCGCGGCTTCGGCCCCATTCGCATCACCGGACAGGAGACGACGGGGCCGGACGCGGAGCGCTTCATGAGGGTCGCGCCCGGCTTTACGTGTAGGGAGGCCAGCGGTGGGGGGCAAATTCTCGACCGGACCGAGACCTGTGCGGTGTCCTCCCATACGTTCAACCCAACCGCTGTCGGGGCTCGGTCAGCGCTGGTCACGGTGCTCACCGAGGACACGACGATTCGGCCGACCGTGCTGCTGGCCGGGGTCGGCCGCAACCCTACGTCGGAATCGACGGATCCTCCGGACTCGTCAGCCGAGACGACAACTACTACAGCACCCCCAGTGGTCGTGTTGCGCCACACCCCCTTCATCGACGTAACTCCGAACGTCACGCTCGCTGGGCGCGCTGTGGAGGTCCGCGGCGGAGGGTTCCCCGAAGAGTCGCGAGTCGAGCTCCGGTGGTCCATCGGCATCCCGAACAGCACGATCGTGCGGACCGATTCATTGGGCTCGTTCACCACAAGCGTTCTCCTCCTACCCAACGACTTCGTTGGTCCACGCGCGCTCGAGGCGCACTGGGTTGGGGGTCCACCCGCCACTGATGACCTGCTCGTCGTACGGGGGACGGTCGACCGTGACTTCATCAGCCGGCGTTGACTACCCGTCCAGATAAACCCCCGCCAGCGCTAGTGTCCGCCCGCGACCACGCGCAGCACACAGGGGGACTACATGACGGACGTGCTACCGCAGATCGATCTGCTGAACGGGCATCTCTACGCCGCTGATCCGACGCCGACGTATCGGTGGCTGCGTCACAACGCCCCGGTGTACCGCGACGACATCAACGGCCTGTGGGGTATCAGTCGCTACCGCGACATCGTCGAGGTCGAGAAGCAGACGAAGCGGTACTCCAACCGCAACTCGTACCGCCCGTTGCCGCCCGACGACTTCGACGACCAATCGATGATCGGCCAGGACGACCCGTTGCACCAGACTCAGCGCCGGCTCGTCGCCCGCCGTTTCACGCCGCGTGCCGTGCAGTCCCACGAGGACGAGATCCGCGCCGTGGTCAACGGTCTGATCGACGACGCGCTCGCGGCGGGGACCGTCGACGCGATCGACGCGCTGGCCGCACCGTTGCCGGCGATGATGATCGCCAAGTACCTCGGGTTCGGCCTCGACCGCTGGAAGGACATCCAGCGGTGGTCCACCGAGACGATCCCGCTCGGCGGCGGTCCCCGCTACCTCGACGATCGGGGCATCGTTGCGGCCTTCGAGTTCGCCGGCGCGTGCTCCGAGCTGATCGCCGAGAAGCGGGCGAACCCCACCGACGACATGGTCTCGGTCTGGTGCCACACCGAGATCGACGGCGAGCCCATGTCCGACGAGGTGATCATCGGCGAGTGCCTGCTGCTCGTCGACGGTGGGGCCGAGACCACGCGGACCGTGATCGCTCAGACCATGTGGGATCTCATCGAACACCCCGATCAGCAGCAGCGTCTGCGGGACGATCCGTCGATGATCGGGGCGTCGGCGGTCGAGGAGTTCATCCGTTGGGTCACGCCGATCCTCAACATGGCCCGGCTCGTCACCGAGGATCACGAGTTGCACGGCCAGCAGTTGCGCGCCGGCGATCAGCTGATTCTCATGTACAGCTCGGCCAACCGCGACGAGGAGATCTTCGACTCACCGGACACCTACGACGTCGGACGTGGTCACAACAACCACATCGCCTTCGGCTTCGGCACCCACTTCTGCCTCGGTTCGAGCCTCGCCCGCCTCGAGATCCGGCTGTACTTCGAGGAGTGCCTGCGTGGTGTGTCGTCCTTCTCGATCGCCCCCCGTACGACACCGAACCAC
>JAIBBP010000114.1 GCA_019694615.1 Microthrixaceae bacterium
GTCGAGCAGGATGGCGTATTTCGGCCGGGCGCTGCCGAGGCGGAGGGCATACTCGGTGGAACCGCGGAAGAAGCCGTCCGGCCGGACCTCGGTGCCCAGGTCCTCCCCGTCGAAGAAGACGATGTCTTTTCCCATGAGCCATCCATCACCGAAATGCCGGCCGATGATCTCCACCACGCGGTCATGGTCGACGGCTCCCGCCGCGGCGAACACCAGGTTGGCCGGCCGGTACCAGTCGTGATGGAAGCCGGCGATCTGCGAGGGCGTCATCCGCTCCAGCGTGTCGGGGTCGCCGAGGGTCTCGCGGCCGAGCGGATGCCCGGCGAACATCGCTTCGGCGAGATTCATGAACACCACGTCGTCAGGGCTGTCGAGCGCGCCGTCGAGCTCACCCAGGATGACGTTGCGCTCGATCTCGACATCGTCAGAGTCGATCCGCGGGTTGGCGATGATCTCGCAGATCAACTCCACCGCAAAGTCGGCGAACGCTGCGGGAACCCGGACGTAGAACACGGTGGATTCCCGGACCGTGTACGCGTTGAAGTCGCCGCCGACAGCATCCACGGCGCGGTTGATCTCGCGGGCGGTACGCCGGGTCGTGCCCTTGAACAACAGGTGTTCGAGGAAGTGCGACGCGCCGGCGAGGTGCTCCGCCTCGTCGCGGCTGCCGACACCAACGAAGCACGCGATCGACACCGACATCGTGTGCGCCATCGGGTCGGTTGCCACGCGTGCGCCCGACCGCAAGGTCGTCAGCCGCACGCCGGCATCGAGCGCGGCAACGTCCACCGCCCCGGCAAGGGACGGTGGACGTTGCCGCTGGTTCGGATGCGAACGACTGCTCAAGCTCGCTCAGCGACGACGCGGGCGCGGCTTGCGGCCACGATCGCGACCTCCGCCACCACCGACGCCCTTGGCCACGGGACCGAGCTCACCGTGGACCTCGCGGGTCTTCTCGTCCTGGAAGTCCTCGAAGGAGACCATGACCGCGCCCTCAGCGTTGCCGTTCGCGCCGGCATCGACTGGCGCCGAGGCCGCGCCGCGGGGGCGAGAGGAGCCGGAGTCGGCTGCTTCGTCGGCGGGTGCGTCGGAGTTGCGGTCGGAGGCCGCGTCCGCGGCTTCAGCTTTTGGGTCGTCGCCGCCCTCTCCGCCGTCGGCGGTAGGACGGAGGCTGATCTTTCCGTTCGGGTCAATGTCCTCGACGCGCACCTCGATCTCGTCGCCGAGGCTGAGCACCGACTCGACCGAGTCGATGCGCTTGCCGCCGCCGAGCTTGGAGATGTGCACCAGGCCGTCGCGGCCCGGAAGGATGTTGACGAACGCACCGAACTTGGTGATGTTGACCACCTTGCCCGTGTAGACCTCGCCCACACCCGCCGTCGGCGGGTTCAGGATGAGGCGGATCTGACGCTCGGCCTCGGTCACACACGCCGGGTCGACCGCGGCGATCGACACCACGCCGACCATGCCGTCGTCGTCGACGGAGATGTTGGCGCCGGTCTCGGCCTGGATGGCGTTGATGACCTTGCCCTTCGGGCCGATGATCTCGCCGATCTTGTCGGCGGGGATCTCGAAGCTCACGATCTTCGGAGCGTTCGGCGACACCTCGGCGCGGTTCTCGGGGATGGCACCGTGCATGACTTCGAGGATCGCGAGGCGGGCTTCCTTGGCCTGCTCGAGCGCTGCCGCCAGGACGTCGGCGGGGATGCCGTCGATCTTGGTGTCGAGCTGGAGCGCCGTGACGAACTCAGCCGTACCGGCGACCTTGAAGTCCATGTCGCCGTAGGCATCTTCTGCACCGAGGATGTCGGTGAGCGTCGTGTACTTGCCCTCGGCGAACACGAGGCCCATCGCAATGCCGGCCACCGGCGCCTTGAGGGGCACACCGGCGTCCATCAACGACAGCGTCGAGCCGCAGACCGACGCCATCGACGTCGAGCCGTTGGACGCCAGCACATCGGACACGGTGCGGATGACGTAGGGGAACTCGTCCATCGGCGGGATCACCGGCACGAGCGCACGCTCGGCGAGCATGCCGTGGCCGATCTCACGGCGCTTCGGACCACGCATGAAGCCCGTCTCCCCCGTCGAGAACGGCGGGAAGTTGTAGTGGTGCATGTAACGCTTGGACGTCAGCGGCGTGATGCCGTCGATCATCTGGTCCATCTTGCCCATCGCCAGGGTGGCGACGTTGAGGACCTGCGTCTCGCCACGCTGGAAGAGGCCCGAGCCGTGGGTGGTGGGCAGGATTCCGACCTCGGCGGACAGCGGGCGGAGGTCGCGGGTGCCACGACCGTCGATGCGGGCGCCTTCGTTGACGATGCGGCTGCGCACGGTCTGCTTGGTGAGCGACTTGAACGCCGCCTTGAGCTGCTTGGTGGCAAGCGCGGCGTCGTCGCCGGCGAACTTCTCGGCGAGGCCGGCCACGACCTCGTCGCGGAGCGCGGCTTCGGCAGCGGTGCGCTCGGCCTTGTCGGCGATGGTCATCGCGTCGGCCACCTTGGCACCGACGAGGTCCTTGACCGCGGCGTACTGCTCGTCGGTGTAGTCGATCTGGACGGGGAACTCCATGACGGGCTTCTTGCCGCCAGCGGCCTCGACCAGCTGACGCTGGAGGGCGATCGCCTCCTTGATCCACTTCTTGGCCTCCTGGAGGCCCGCGGCGAGCGCCGACTCGTCGACCTTGGGGGCGCCGTCGCTGTAGAACTCCCAGCTCTTCTCGGTGCCGCCGGCCTCGACCATCATGATCGCGACGTCGCCGTCCTCGAGCTCACGGCCGGCCACGACGACCTCGAACACCGAGGCATCGCCTTCCTGGTAGGTCGGGTGGGCGACCCACTCGCCGCCGACGTCGTAGGCCAGGCGAACGGCGCCGATCGGCCCCTCGAAGGGGACATCGGACAGGCACAACGCCGCGCTGGCGGCGTTGATGGCCAGCACATCGTGGGGATTCTCCATGTCGGCAGCGACGACGGTGCCCACGATGTGCACCTCGTTGCGGAAGCCCTCGGGGAACGACGGGCGCAGAGGCCGGTCGATGAGGCGGCACGTGAGGATCGCCTGATCCGACGCCTTGCCCTCACGGCGGAAGAACGAGCCGGGGATCTTGCCGGCGGCGTAGGACCGCTCCTCGATGTCGACGGTCAGGGGGAAGAAGTCGATTCCGTCACGGACCGACTTGGCGGCTGTCGCGGTGACGAGGATCTCGGTGTCTCCCAGCGACGCCAGCACGGCACCGCCGGCGAGCGCGGCGAGCTTGCCGGCCTCGAAGGACATTGTCTTGGTCTCGTCGCCGCCAACGGACGACTCGACACGAATGGCATCAGCCACTGTGGTCTCACTCTCTGTCTGGCGGACGCCCCGTGTGGGCATGGTCCGCATCTGTGAGAGATGTGGGTTGACCAGTTCCCAGTTGTCGATGTCCGAACTCGCTCCAGCTGTACCACGGATAGCTGTCCCGCAGGCAGACTGGGCGGTGGCTCGGGCACCGGCGACCAGGCACTGATCGCGTGGTCACATCTCTGGGCCGACAGGCTATCGCGAAACAGGGCCGGAACGCGGACTCTCCCCCGAACCTGGTTCAGGCGGCCCCGGACGCGGCAACGCCCCACAGCTCCGATGAGCTGTGGGGCGTTGCCGCGAGAGCTGCTAGCGACGCAAGCCCAGCTCAGCGACGATCGCGCGGTAGCGCTCGACGTCGATCTCCTTGAGGTAGTCGAGGAAGCGACGACGGCGACCGACGAGCATGAGGAGGCCACGACGGGAGTGGTGGTCCTTCTTGTGGTCCTTGAGGTGGGCGGTCAGGTGGTTGATGCGGTCGGTGAGGAGCGCGATCTGCACTTCGGGAGAACCGGTGTCGCCCTCGCTGCGGGCGTGCTTCTTGATGGTCTCGGCCTTGGAGGGCAGGTTGGCGGGGGGACGTGACATGGAGGTTCTCCGTGCTTCTCAGCGATAGGTGGGTATCGGACCCGGCCTCCCACGCGCGCGGTGCGGAGTGGGACGCCAAATGACCGGAGGACTGTAGCACGACCGACGCAACGAGCCCGTTCGTCCGGTCACGGCGGGAACGCTCCCGGCCCCCACACGTAGCTGTACGGTGTCGCCAGCTCCTCGACGACACCGCCGATGCGCTCCTGCGCGTAGTTGGCGGCACCCCTGGAATCGGTATAGACGAGCCAGGTGTCGCCGTACACGGCCGGCAACGGTCCCGATTGGCCACCGGAGCCCGCTTCCAGCATCCGCGCCTGCTCGTCGACGAACTTCTGCCGATCGGCCGCCGACTCGAACACGTGGACGCGGAACCCGTCGGAGCCAAGCCAGCAGTCCCGCGCCGCCTCGCTCTCGGGGGCCGGGAGCACCATCCGGTCGTAACCCGACCCGACCTCGACGCGGTCACAGTCGAGCCGGTCGAGGAGCGTCTCCATCGTCGACCGTGGAGTGGTCGTCTCCGTGGCGATCGCGCTGCCGTCGTCGCCGGAGCACCCGGACAGGGCGAGCACGACGGCGAGGCCGACGGCCGGCCTCACCCCTCGATCGTCCAGCGGAACTTGGGGCGACGGTGCCGGCCGGCGACGGTCGTGACGTTGCTCATCGGCGTGAGGGCGAAAATGCGGGCGTCGGGCCGATAGAGCGCTGCCTCGATCTGGTCCACCGTCGGGTCCTTCACGGTGCACCCGCCGCGGCGAATGGCGGCTCGACAAGCCTGACCCAGCGAGCCCGGCAGGAGCTGCGCCACGATGCCTGGCAGCGTCTCGGGATCACGCAACAGCCACGAGTGACCACCACCCTCGATGGTGATCAGCGTTCCGTCGGTTCGCTCGGCGGCTTCCCGAGCCGTACGGAACGGCACCGCGAGGTCGCGGTCGCCGTGCATCACGTAAACCGGCACGTCCTGATGGGCCAGCTCGTTGAGTGCGTAGCGACTCGACCGCGACCGGAGGATCGAGACGACGGGCCCGAGCAGTCGCCACGGTCGCACGATGTCGCCGACGATCGTCGGCAACGCGAGCCGAAGGAACTTGACGGTCTGACGTGGATCGCGCCAGCCGGGCAGCACCGTGATCGCGTCGGCCGCGAGCGCTGCGCCGACGACACCGACCATCGGCGGCATCATGCGGAAGGCGTACACCATGCGGTCCCAGGTGTCGCCGACGATGGCATCGATGAGCATGACCGCGATCGTCCGGTTGGGCCGTTCAGCAGCGAGCTGGGTCACGAGACGCCCACCCATCGAATGCCCAGCGAGGATGCACTGATCGATGCCGAGGTCGTCGATGATGCGACCGAGCAGTTCGCTGTAGGCCTTGAGATCCGAGCCGTCCGACGGCAGGCCCCGGGTTCCCCCATGGCCGGCCGTATCGATGGCGATCACCTTGAACCCCATGGAAACAAGGCGTGACAGCGTCTGGGCGTACAGGAACCCCTCGACTGAGAACCCGTGTACGACCACCAACGGGATTCCCGCGCCGGCCACGGCGATGCCGACGGTGTGGCCGTCGGAGATCCTGATCCGGTGCCGGGCCAGGCGCGGGGCGGCGACGGGGATTCCGTCGCCGGGAACACCCTCGGGGATCGGGCCGGGGATCGGTTCGACGACGTGGCTCATGGTGACTCCGAGGTCAACAGCTCCTTCGACTGTTGACAGTCGATGGCCAGCTGGGCGGTCAGTTGTTCGATCGTGTCGAACCTCCGGTCGCCGCGCAGCCGGTGTTCGAAGAGGACGCGTACCTCCTCACCGTACAGGTCACCGTCCCAATCAAGACAGTGGACCTCGAGCAGCGACGCCGGTTGATCCTCATAGAAGGTCGGTCGGGTTCCCAGGTAGACCGCGGCGGGCAGCCTCTCGCCCGTCGGCCGAACCAGCCACCCGGCGTAGATACCGTCGGCCGGCATCAGGATCTCGGGTCGGATTGCGACGTTGGCGGTGGGGAACCCGATCTGTCGGCCACGCTTGTCGCCGTCCACGACCGGACCGCGCATCTCGTGAGGGCGGCCGAGCATCTCGTTCGCATCGTCGAGTCGACCCTCGACGAGTGCCCGGCGGATCGCCGTCGACGACACCTGCATCTCGGGCCGGGCGTCGGTCCAATCGAGACCGACGAGATGATGCCCGACCACCTCGAACCCGAGCGCGGCTCCCATGTCCTCCAACAACGCGACGTTGCCGGCACGTCGGTGACCGAAATGGAAGTCCTCGCCCACGACGACGACCTTCGCCCCGAGCCCACCGACCAGCACATCCCGCACGAAGTGCTCAGCGGACTCCCGCGCCCGTTCCTCGTCGAAATGGATCACGAACGTCTGGTCGACACCGGTACCGGCGAGCAGCTCCAGCTTCTGGTCGAGGTCGCACAGGAGCAGCGGTGCGCTCTCGGGTCGGAGCACCTGGGCCGGGTGGCGGTCGAACGTCACGACCGTCGTGGTCAACCCGGCGACCGCGGCTCGCTCCAGCACCGACGCGACCAGCGCCTGGTGGCCGAGGTGCACACCGTCGTAAAAGCCGATGCTGACGATGCTCCCGTCACCGGGAGGAGCGAGCTCGGAGAGGTCCCTGGCGATACGCATCGCGGCCGAAGCTACCCGACCAGCACGACGATCGGTTTGACCCGACCGGCACCGTGCGGCTCGTACATCGCGAGGAGCTCGCCACCACTCGACAGGACCGGCCACGGACCGTGCCCGGCGACTCCGAGCGTCTCGGCATCGAGAACGGCCCCCACGCGGACCTGCGCCTCCACCGGTTCGTCGACACGCACGACTGGGAATCCCCGGACTGCGTCCGCCATCGGCAGCACTTCGACCGACGCCAGTGGTGTCGCATCGTCGAGCGTGAACGCGCCGACCGAGGTTCGGCGCAGGTTCCGCAGGTGCGCTCCCCCTCCCAATGCCCGACCGAGATCCGCTGCCAACACACGTACGTAAGTACCCGACGAACACTCGACGATCGCCCGGTACACCAGTGGGTCGTCGGTCGGTTCGACGTCGTAGCGGTAGACCGTCACCGGCCGGGCCGGCCGCTCGACTTCGATGCCTTTGCGCGCCAGATCGTGGAGTCGCTGACCGTCGATCTTCACCGCGGAGACCATGGGCGGCACCTGTTCGATGTTGCCGGTCAGCGGGCCGGTAGCAGCCGACACCTCGGCCGGGTCGAGCACCATGTCGTAGGTCGCGGTCACCTCGCCGGCGGCGTCGAGCGTCGTCGTCTCAGTCCCGAACACGATCTCGCACTCGTAGCTCTTGGGCAGCAGCTGGAGGAATCGCAGCAGCTTGGTGGCCCGGCCGACCCCAAGCACCAGAACACCGGTTGCGTCGGGGTCGAGGGTGCCCGAATGCCCGACCTTGCGTGTACCGAGAATGCCTCTCGCCTTGGCGACGACATCGTGGCTCGTCCACGCCGCGTCCTTGTCGACGATCGCGACGCCGTGGACGGTGCCCTCACCCGAATCGCGGCCGCGCCGCCCCACCGGCTCAGTCCCCGTCCAGGTCACCGTCGGCCGAAGCGCCGGCGGGCTGCACTCGCTCGGCGATGATGTCATCGATGCGAAGGGCAGCGGTGAGCACGTCGTCGGGGTGGAACGAGATCTGCGGCGTCTTGCGGGCTCGAATCGCGGCGTTGACGACCTTCTGGATGCGCCAGCGCACCTCCTCCAACGCCTCGACGACGTCATCGAGACGGTCCTCGGATTCGGCGGTGAGCGCCGAGTAGTACACCTTCGCCGTGGCTAGGTCGTTGTCGACGACCACGTTGGTCACGGTCACCATGTCGACACGTTCGTCACCGATGCGTTCGAGCTCCGTCGCGACGATCTCGCGCACCGTCTCAGAGATGCGATCGGTCCGGTTGTACTGGTGGCGGGCCTGTGCCCGCTGTTTGGGGCGCCCCATGGCAATCCTCTCATGGCCTCGGCCACCTCCGCTCAGGCTCGGTCGCTCCGCTCCCTGCTTCCGCTTCGGTACCTCGGCATCCTCTCATGGCCTCGGCCACCTCCGCTCAGGCTCGGTCGCTCCGCTCCCTG
>JAIBBP010000283.1 GCA_019694615.1 Microthrixaceae bacterium
AGAAAGGTGTTGGTCCGGCTGGCCGCCGCGGCGGCCTCACCGAGAGCACCTTTGAGGTAGCGGTTCCCTTTACCAGTGCGACCGTTCTTGGTCTTTTGCCCGGACTGTTTGGTGCATGGTGCGACCCTTCGCCCAGGAGGCCAGGCGGTCTGGTGTGGGGAACTGGGCCATGTCGACCCCGACCTCAGCGATGATGTTCTGTGCGATCCGTGCGCCGACACCGGGGATCTCAGCGAGACGCCCGACGGTGCTGAGCTTGGGCTGGTCAGGACCGGCGATGACGACGGGCACGTTGGTCGGCGTTACCGGTGCATCCTCACGGTGTGGCGGCGGTGGGGGCAACGTGTTGACGAGTTCTGTGTTGCCGCTGAATTCGCGCGACCTCACGTGTGCTGCCGGGTCTGCAAGCGGCGTGTGCGTGTCGTAGGTTCGTCGCGCAGTGTTGACCAAACGGGGAGAGAACCGTGTCAGGAACCGTGCACCTCGACATCGAGGGGCCCATCGCCACGATCACCAACGACAACCCGACGAAGCACAACGCCTTCGACGACGACATGGACGCACAGTTGTTCGCCGCGCTGGCCGAACTGAAGTCCCGCAAGGACGTTCGGGCGATCATCTGGCGGGGTGAGGGACCGTCGTGGTCCTCCGGCCGTGACGTCGGGTCCATCGGCACCAACAAGACCGAGCTGACCCATCACGAGCTGATGACCCGGGGCCATGCCGGCATCCAGCAGATCTGGGAGATCGACGCTCCGATCATCGTGCCGATCCAGGGTTGGGCGCTCGGTGGGTCGTTCCAGCGTGCGCTGCTGTGCGACATCCGGATCTGCACGCCCGATGCCAAGTTCATGCTTCCCGAGGTGGGCCACGGCGTGATCCCCGACACCGGCGGCGTCGCGGTGCTGTCGGCGATGTGCGGCCCCGGGCTGGTGAGCGACATGGTGCTGACGGGGCGAAGGCTGAGTTCCGAGGAGGCGCTCTACCACGGCATCGTCTCGCGCGTGGTCGACGCCGACGTCCTGATGGATACGGCGAAGGAGATGGCTGAGCGAATCGCGGCGTCCCCGATGGTCGCTGTGAAACTCGCCCGACGGGTGATCGGCCACCTCAACCGGCCGCCGGTCCGAGCATCGATGGACGACGAGCTGATTTTCCAGACGTTCCTCAACCGCAGCGACGACTTCGCCGAGTTCCGCGCCGCTAAAGCCGAGGGTCGCGAGCCGAACTACCGGGGGAGCTGAGATGGACGACACCGGACCCACTCAACAGTTCCCGGGTATTCCCCGCCCGCCCGCTGTCGGGGAGACAGCCCTCAAGCCGGGGACGTTCGACGGAGAGGTGGTCTTCGTCACTGGCGGAGGCACCGGATTGGGCAAGGCGATCGCGTCGGAGTTCGCCCGGCTGGGAGCGTCGATCGTGATCGCCTCCCGCAAACCCGAGCATCTGGTGGCGGGGGAGGAGTCCATTGGCTCGCTCGGAGCGAAGGTGCTCACCGTCGCTTGCGACATTCGTGACCCGGAATCGATCGCCGCAGCGTTCGACGCTGCGGAGGCGGAACTCGGCCGCCCCCGTGTGCTGATCAACAACGCCGCCGCGAACTTTCCGGTCCCGGCCGAGGACATGTCGCCCAACGCGTGGCGCACCGTCGTCGACATCACACTCAACGGCACGTTCTTCTGCTCCCGCGAGTTCGGTCGCCGTCACATCGAGGCCGGCACCCCGGCCTCGATCGTCAACATCGGGGCCTCGTACGCTTGGACCGGCGGGCCTGGCTTCGCCCACTCCGCCGCAGCGAAGGCGGGGGTGAAGAACCTGACCGAAACGCTGGCGGTCGAGTGGGGACCGTACGGAATCCAGGTCAACTGCCTCGTGCCCGGCCTGTTCCCCCACGAGGACATGACCGCCGACATTCAGGGCAACCTCGCCGCCACGAGCGACAAGGACGCCTGTCAGCCGGCGCTGCGCACCGGCCATCGCCAGGAACTCGGGTGGGCAGCCACCTTCCTCGCTTCGCCCTATGCCCGGTTCATCAGCGGGCACACGCTGACCGTCGACGGTGCCAACTGGCAACGCCGTGCGTTGGTCAACCCCGCCGTGACGCCGATCCGTGTCCAGATGGGCCGCGGCCCGTTCTCCCCCGGCGAATGAGTACGCGGCGTATCAGCGCATCAGCTCGCCGCCGTTGACGAGGAGGGACTGGCCGGTGATCATGCGAGCCCGATCCGACAGCAGGAACGCCACCGCGTTGGCAACGTCCTCGTCGGCGACGATCTCTCCGAGGGGGATACCTGCCTCGATCTCGGCTTTGACGTCATCGCTGGAAACCCCCCGGTCGCTCGCCTGCCAGTCGACATACATCTGCACCGGCGGGCCCCACATCCACGAAGGGACGACCGTGTTGACCCGGATCCGGTCGGGTCCGAACTCCTTGGCGAGGTGGAACATCGCCGTCAGCAGAGCGCCCTTCGACGCGGCGTAACCGATCTGGTCGATCAAGGGCAGGTACATCGACTGCGAGCCGATCAGTACCACGGACCCGCCGCCGCTTCGCTTGAGCGCCGGTGCGGCGGCCTGCACCATCTGCAAGGAGCCGATGAGGTTGACGTCGATCGACTTGCGGACCTTGTTCATGTTCGTCGCCGACAGGTTGCCCATCGCCCCTTCGTAGGCGGCGATCTGGGCGACGCCGTCGAGTCCGCCGAAACGGTCGACTGCGTGGGCGACGATCGCGTCACAGGCGTTCGGATCGGAGATGTCGGTGCGCAGGTAGGTGACGCGTTCGCCGGTGGGGTCGAGTTCGGTCGCGACGTCCTGAAGCTGCGACTCTGTGCGCGCCCCGATGACGAGGTTGGCTCCGTCCGCGGCGACGATCGACGCGACCTCCTTGCCCAATCCCGTGCCGACACCCGTCACGACAATCGTCTTTCCGTCGAGCAGTCCTGACGTCGCCATAGTGATCCCCCTGTGGTGTTGCCTGGCAGTCGGGCACCGTAGTTCGAACCTCGGCACTCACTCGTACAGTGGGGCAGTGGAGGAGTTCCATCCCTTGCCCTCAAAGGCCTTGACCGTGATGCGAGTGCGGGCGCTCGCGGTCGTCGGCGTCTTGGCGCTGGTGATCATGACAGGAGGGATTGCCACCCTGGTGTCGGGCATCGAAACCGCGCTGGGCGTGGTCCTGCTCGTGGTCGGTGCAGCGATGATCGGCGCCGCGTGGGCGTTCACGACGCTCCTGTACCGGTCCTACCTCTGGCGGCTGACCGATCAGACGGTCGAGCTGCGCAGCGGAGTGGTCGTGCAACGCCACCAGGTACTGCCTCGCGCCCGGGTGCAGAACGTCACCAAGGAGGCAGGTCCGCTCTCGCGGGCTCTCGGTCTCGCTACGGTCACGGTGCACTCGGCAGGCGCGAATACACCCAACGTCACCATCCCGGACCTGACCATCGATGAGGGCGATGAGCTGCGGGCTCGTCTGCTGCCGAGCGCGGGTGGCTCCAGTCACTCGGTGACCGGGTTGTGATTGCCGCCGAGCCCGGGCTGTCGGCGCTCGGCGAGGAGTTCGGAGAGGAGTTCGGCCACTGGCAACGTGTCGACCCTCGAACCGCCCTCCTCTATGTCGTGCCGGTGGCCGGGTTCGGAGCGACGTATCTGGTGGGGGCATACGGAGGGCCCGGCGTCGATCGGTCGAGCCTCGTCGTGGAGGCGCTTGTGCCGCTGCTGGGCGTCGTCGCCGTGGTCATCCGGTACCTCACCGGCTATTACGCGGTTGCCGAGGGCGCGGTCCGCTGGAAGTCCGGCCTCATCAAGCATCGGGCCGTCGACATCGGCCTCGACCGGATCCAGGACGTGGAGGTGACGCGTCCACTGCTCGCTCGAATCATCGGGCTCGCGGCTGTCAACGTCAGTTCGGCCGGCGGGGTGGGTGAGATCCGGCTGCAGTACCTCGATCATCGGGTCGCCGACCGCCTCGGGTCCTACCTCCAGAGGATTGTCGCCGATCGGCGACAGGCGGAGGCGCGCCAGGGTTTTAGGACCGCGCCGATAGGCGTCGCCCAGCAGGTGAGTGACGCTCCGGGGCGACCGTTGCCGGCTGCGTTGATCCACCGAGTCGATTCCGCAGAACTCGCCACGTGGGCGTTCTTCAAGACGTGGCCCGCGTGCTTCGGCTTCGCCGCGGCCGTCATCGCGCTGCTGCAGGTCGGCCCAGAGGCGCTCGTCGGCATCGTTCCCGTGTTGCCGGCCTGGCTGTTTGGAGTGATCAAGCCATTGGTCGATCGCACGAACCTGACGGTCACGATTGACGAGACATCGCTCTACACATCCGAAGGTCTGACGACCACTCGCCGAACGTCAACTCAGCGAGAGCGGGTGCAACTCGTGGTTGCGCACCAGCTCTGGCTCCAGCGCCTGCGCGGTTTCGAGACGGTGCGTTTCGCCTCGGCTGATGTCACCGACAACGAGCGGGAAGGATCCGTACGAGAGGAGTTGGCCCTGAACGTGCCCGTCGACACGTGGGGGATGCTGGCGGCGACAGTGGCCCACCGTCAGGTGGCCGGTCCCGAATGGTTCCGTCGAAAACCCGACGCAGCCGCTCGTGCGACGCAGGTTCGCTGGACAGGGCTTGGGGCGGTCGTCGGGTCGGCCCTTGGGATCGTGACGGCGGCGGCGCTGGCGGCAGGTGACGGGGGATCGGCGATGTCGGCGTTGGAGGTGCTCACCGGGACAGCGGCGTTCGCTGCGCTCGGTGCAGTCGGTGGCCTCGCGTTCGGCGTGGTACGCGGTTCGCGGCGGATCGCGGTGGAGGGGTGGGTCGCAACGCCCAATGACCTCCTCGTCCGCAATGGCCTGTTCCGGCGCCGGACGTTGCTCCTGTTCGCCGAGAAGGTGCAGGCGATCGACGTGGTGTCCGGTCCGCTACAACGCCGGCTCGGTCTGGTGACCGTCGTGGTCGACATCGCGCCGCCACGTCGCGACGTTCGAGTGGTCATCCACGACGTCTCGGCTGCCGACGGAGCCGAGCTGCTTGGCTCGCTGTCCTCGTCGGGGAGTGTCCCGTTGCCGAACGGGGTCTGACCGGCGAAGCACGAGCACCTACGATCACGCGGCCATGCAGGAAACGGACACAGCGCAAACGGACACAGCGCAAACGGACACAGCGCAGGGTCGTTTCGTGGTCTTCGAAGGCCTCGATGGTTCGGGCACCACGACCCAGGCGGCGGTCCTTGCCGACCGACTGCGTGGTGCAGGGCGTCGCGTGGAGGTGACCGGTGAACCGACGACTGGTCCGTTCGGTGCGGTGCTCCGCCAGGCCATCGAACGGCGCGTTGTCGTCGATCGGTTCGCCCTCGCCACGGGATTCGCAGCGGACCGCAGTGACCACTTGAACAACCCCGCCAACGGCATCGAACAGGCACTCGCGTCGGGTTCGTGGGTGCTGTGCGATCGCTACGTGATGTCGAGCCTCGCGTACCAGGCGGGAGACGACGTTCCGATGGACGCGGTCGTTGCGCTCAACGCCGGTTTCCGGATCCCGGATCTGACGTTGTTTCTCAACGCCGACATCGAGGTGTGCGTCGAGCGGGCTGGTTGGCGAAGCAGCCACGACGAGTTGTTCCACGACGTCGCCGCGCTGCGCAGGGTCGACGCGAACTACCGGGTTGCCGTGGACCGGCTGCGCGATGAGCACCCCACGGTGGTCGTGGACGCCAATGCCGACCGCGATGCCGTCGCCGCTCAGGTGTGGGCCGCGGTCGAGCCGCTCCTGGTCTGAACCCTTACCCTCCCGTCCCTTCCCCACGCTCGTTCTGTCCTGCGAGAGCACCACCCGTCTGGTGCTCTCGCAGGACAGAACGAGCGTGGGGAGCGTGGCTGTCAGTCGTCCTCGTCGTCGGAGCTCGGGTCGGCGAGGAGGCCGTTGCCGGCGGCGATCGCCGTAGCGAGCCCAGCGGCCCGGTCGTAGACGGCACGGAAGTAGTGCTCGGCGATCACCTCGTGGCTGGCGAGCGGCGGTTGGCCGAGGGACCGGACGAGGGCGGAGGGGTCCGCTGCCGGTCGAATCGGCGTGACGACGTCGGGGACGGATTCGATGCTTCCCCAGAAGTCCCGGTTCTGGGACTTTGCGCGGGCTTTCGCCTGCTTCGACGGCCGACGGGAACGACTCATGCGATAGCTCCGAGTTGCTCGATACTGGCGTTGGCCTCGGCTGCGGCCTCGGCTGCCATGTCGTTGTGGGTCAGCTCCGCGGCGTCCTCGGTGAGGATGGCGTCGGGGCGGATGCCGAGTGCGGTCCGAAGCTGCTCGGCGTCGAGGTCGGCGAGCGACGACGACTTCGGCAACACGAGATCCGCGATGCGGCGCTTGTCGTTGACGACTTCCTCGACCTTCTCGTCGACGGTGCCGGGGCACACGAGCCGATGGCAGATGACGGTCTTGGTCTGGCCGATGCGCCAGGCGCGGTCCCGTGCCTGATCCTCGACGGCGGGGTTCCACCAGCGGTCATAGAGCACGACGTGGCTCGCGGCCGTGAGGTTGAGGCCGGTGCCGCCGGCCTTGAGTGAGAGCACCAGCGCCCCTGCGCCCTCCTGTTTCTGGAACGCGGCGATCATGTCGTCGCGAACGCCGCGACTGAGGCCGCCGTGGTAGCACTCGACCTTGTGGCCGGTGAGTCCGGTGAGGTGGTCGGCCATCTTCACGCCCCACTCAGCGAAATGGGTGAAGATCAGGATCTTCTCGTCCGCAGCGAAGACCGAGTGCACAATCTCCTCGAGTCGCGCCAGCTTGCCGGACCGGCCGGCGAGTGGCCGGTCGTCGGCCTGGTAGGCGGCGGGGTGGTTGCAGATCTGCTTCAGCGCGGTGATGGCGGCGAGCACCTCGCCCTTGCGAGGGTCGGCATCCTCCGACGAGTGCGTGATGAGGCGGTCGAGGACCGCCTGGTAGAGGCCGATCTGCTCCGGTGTCATAGAGCAGTGGTCGAGCGTGTCGACGCGGTCGGGGAGCTCGGCGGCGATGGCAGGTTCGGCCTTGGTGCGACGGAACACCAGGATTCCGTTGAGGGCACGCAGCGCGTCCTCGCCCTGTGCTCGTGCCGATGTTCCGCCACCGGACATCTGGGCGATGAACTGCGGGCGTGGGCCGACGAGACCGGGATTGGTGAAGTCGAGGATCGCCCACAGGTCGCCGAGGCCGTTCTCGATCGGCGTGCCGGTGAGCGCGACGCGGACCCGTGCGTCGATGCGGCGAAGTTGCTGGGACGTGTCGTTCGCCGGGTTCTTGATGGCCTGTGCCTCGTCGAGGACGAGCCGGTCCCACCGGATCTTCTCGATCGCTGCGATGTCGCGCACCGCGGTGCCGTACGTCGTGATGACGACATCGGCGGTGGCCGCCTCGGACGCGATCTCGTCGACTGATGCGCGGGACGCTCCGTGGTGCACCACTACCTTGAGCTTGGGGGTGAACTTGGCCGCCTCCGACGCCCAGTTGCCGACGACCGCCGGGGGAGCGATGACCAGCGCGGGGCCGTCGCCGGCGGTCGCCATCAGGTGCGCCAGCATCGTCGGGGTCTTGCCGAGGCCCATGTCGAGGGCGAGGCAGCCGCCGAGGCCGGCCCCGTCGAGGAAGCCCAACCAACCGAGCGCCTCGGCCTGGTAGCTGCGCAGGTCTCCGTCGAAACCGTCGGGGGTGACGACCGGTTCGGCAGCGACGGCTGACGCGGAGGCCAGGAGGTCGGCGGCCCAGCTCGACCCTGCCATGGACATCCCACCGGCGAGCTGGCTTCCCTCGAGCCCGAGCGCGTGGCGGAGCATCTCCGCTCCGGTGAGCTGGGTCGTGTTGGCGCGCTCGGCCAGCGCGGCAGCGGCGGCGTTGAGATCGGCGTGGTCGAGTGCGACCCAGCGTCCGCCGGAACGCACGAGCGGCCGTGCTTCCTTGGCGAGTCGAGCGATGTCGGCAGCGGTGAGCTCGACGTCGTCGAAGACGGCGGACCAGCGCACGTTGGCGAGCTGGTTGGCGCCGACGACCGTCGAGGCCGCTCCTTCGGACGTAAGGCGCAGTGACGGCGTGGCCTTGCGTGTGGTGAGCGCCGGTACCCGGACGTCGTACCCCGCTGCGGACAACTCGGGGCCGGTGACCGACATGAGTTCCCACGCCTCGTCCTGGCTGAGCATCACCTCGCCGCGGCGGTTGCTGCCAGGGCGCAGCAGCGCTGGGAGCATGCGTTCGAGTCGGAGGAGCTGGTCTTCGATCTCACGTCGCTGCGAGCCGGCGTTGACCAGAGCAACCTCGACGGAGACCAGTTGCTCGTCGGCGTCGGCGGCGAGCACGATGAGGTGCCACGCGTTGGACGAGTCGGGCGGATCGAGCTGCACGACGAGCCGACCGGGGTTGCCCGAGATGATCGGTCGCGCCCACCGGTCGAGTCGCCCGACGAGCTCGTTGCCGGCCTGACTCGGGGCGTCGAAGTGGGTGCCGTCCAGTTTCGCGAGGAACGTCTCCGCGGTGTCCCGGCTGTTTCGGACCTCGGGGGGCGGAGCCGGCACGTCGATCATCGCTGCGGCGGCGCGGCAGACGGCGTCGATCATGCCGGTGAGCGCCGACTTCACGACCTCGCGGCCATCGGTCGACGGCGAGACGGCGGTGGATGCTCCGGGCATGGCATCGGCCAGCTGAGCGAACCGGTCGGGGTCGATAAGCGCGGGTGTCCAGCGAACCGAGAACGAGCTGAGGTTGGGGTCGGTGGCGTTGCGGTTGCGACGTCTCTGGCGCAGGAGCGGGACCATCGCGCCCCGACTGGCGAGGTCGACGGCCCAGACGGCAACCTGGCCGAGCCATAGAGCGCTTGGCCCGACCAGCGGACCCGGCTCCTCGGCACCGAGCGCGACGAGCCATCCGAGGATCTCGCCGGCGCTGATCGAGAGTGCGTCGGCTGAAGTGCCATCGGACAACCGAACCGACGGGTGTTTAGACCACCCAGTGGCCGAGGCGCCGGCTTGCACCAGCAGCTCCGAGACGCGATCGGCGCCCACGGCGCCCACGGTCGGGCCGGCGGCCCACGCAACCACCTTGCCGGGCTCCCACGACAGCTGGAGGAGTGCGACGGTCGGGTGGCCGAGGCCTGCCTGGGTGACGTCCACCTCGAGCACCGACACGTCACCGGTGAGGCGTGCATACGCTGCCAGGAGCCGGCGGTGCTCGCCGTCGAGATCGGTGATGATCTGGTGCAGATCGTCGGGGTTCGCCGCCGACCGCAGGCGGTCGAGCGATTCCTCCGTGTCGTCGAGCAGGTGGACGAGGGTACGGGTCCACCGCTGGGTATCTGCCTCGAGCGACGAGAGGTCGCTGGGAGACGCCTCACCGTGCGCGTGGGCAACGACGCTGACCAGGAACTGGTCGTCGCTGGGATGGTTGTCGGCCATGGTCGGTGGCACGCTCCACTTCAGGGAAAATGTGATCGGTTTGCCGACGGCCAGGTCCCCCTGAGCGGGCTTCGTCGCCCCGCCGTGGCATGTATCCCAGGCCGTCGATGACGCCGATGACCGGGTGTCCAGCTCCCGCTGTTGTTGCTGATCGCCCGTACCCCTCGGGGCCGAGTCACGGACTCTCGCCCGTCGACCGCGTCGCCAGTATAGGGCCTGCCGGTGGGCGAGCGACACCACCGGAGGACGCGACGGGATGGAACTCCAGCTATTGCCAGACGATCCGCTCGAGCGGCCGTCGCGCCATCGTGTACCACTCCGCGAGGTGCGGGCCCGGGTCGTCGATCTGGCTGCCGGCGAGGTAGACCCCCCGGGTGGGGAGGCTTGCCCCGATCTCGACCAGCACCGGTTTCAGCTGTGTCTCGACGACAAGCGAATGCGCGGGACTCGCTCCGGTCATGACGGCGATCGTGGTGAGGCCTTCGAGCTCGTCGCGTTCGAACTGGTCGAGAAAGGTCTTGAGGAGCCCGGTGTAGCTGGCCTTGTAGGTGGGGCTGGCCACCACGAGTGCCTGGGCACCGAGCACGATGGCCTTGAGCTGTTTGACGTTGGTGTTGCCCCACTCGAGCAACTGCCCGCCGAGATCTGCGAGGTCGATGACCAGCACGTCATCGGGTGCGCTGGTGAGAGTCGCGAGCTGGCGGCCGACGAGATCTGCGACCATCCGTGTGCGAGATGACGGCTGTGGGTTGCCGACGACTACGACGGCCGACGCGGTGCGCGCTGCGTCGAGTGAGGAGGCGGAGGTCGAGAACAGCGTCGAATCCACGAGTCACGACCTTACCGGCGCCCCCGATCCCGTCAATTCCGATCGTCGAGCGGGCTCGGGCGCAGGTGGTTTGCGCTTCTTCGAGGTCTTGTGGTCGCGTTCAGCCCGATGTTCCGCTCAGCGACCGCTGTCAGCAGGATCGACGCGCCGAGCGACGGCTCGATCGACGAGAGTCACGCCCGCTGGGGCGGCCGCGTCGAGGAGGGTTGGGACATCGTCGGCAACGCCAACGGCGGCTACCTCCTTGCGATCGCCGGGCGAGCGATGTCGCTGGCCACGGGTCGCCCCGATCCGGTGACGGTCACCGGGCACTACCTGTCGCCAGGCAAGCCCGGCGATGCCGTGGTCGACACCACGGTGGTGCGTTCGGGTCGTCGTCTCGCAACGGTGAGCGGGCTGCTCTCCGTTGACGGCCGGCCGGTGTTGAGCGCGCTCGGAACGTTCGGCGATCTCGATGCCGACAAGGCCTCGGACACTTCACCGCCGTCGCCGGAGTTGGTGGTGGGAGGACCCCCGGAACTTCCCACGCCCGACGACTGCCTGGCGTTGGAACCGGGGGACCTCTTCCCGCCTCCATTCATGGGCAAGGTGGAAATGCGCCTTCACCCCGACGATGCGAGGTTCCTCGACAAGAAGCCAACCGGCGACCCGCGGATCCGCGGGTGGTTTCGGCTTCGTGACGATGAGCCTGTGACGACGCTTGCGCTCCTGTGTGCCGTCGACGCCTTCCCTCCGACCATCTTCAATGCCGATCTGCCGATCGCCTGGACGCCGACTGTCGAACTGACTGCACATGTCCGTGCCGTTCCGGCGCCGGGTTGGCTTGCGTGTCGTTTCAGTACTCGTTTCGTGACGGCCGGCTTTCTCGAGGCGGACGGCGAGATTTGGGACACCACCGGGCAGTTGGTTGCCCAGTCGAGGCAGTTGGCGCTGGTTTCCCCGGGCCTGACCGCCGCTACGTCTCTGGGGTCGGAGTCGGCGCGACGATGCCGGCGTGCTGCAGTACGAGCTGGGTCGCGTCGACGTCGACGGTGTGGGGCCACACGTGGAACCAGCCCGTCAGTTCGGCGAGTTCGACGGCCCGTCCAGCCGGACAGGCGTCCCAACGGGTGCTCGTGATGTCACCCGTCGTCGCGACGACGGGATCGCCAGCGCATCCGGCGTCGGCCGCCATCTGCGCAGTCATCGTCGGGATGTCGGGAAACTCGGGACTGATCAGCGGAAACGTCGGGGAAAGGCCGCCGTGGAACGGCACGACCTCATCGGCTGTGCCGTGCATCTGCAGGAGTGGGACTCCGGGTCCGCCGGGACACCCGGCCATCAACGGACCCGCCAAACTGGCGACAGTCGCGATCAGATCGGGGCGGAGGCAGGCGAACAGGTCGGCCATCATCCCGCCGTTGGAGAAGCCGACGAGTCCGACGCGACCGGGATCGACGATGGGCAGTCCGCGGACCCAGCTGATAAGCCACGCCAGGTAGCCGACGTCGTCGATTCCCAGCGACTGGGCCAGACCACAACACCCACCGGCGTTCCACCCGTCGTGCTGGCCACCGGGTGTAACGAGTACGAACCGGTTCGCGACGACAGCATCGTCCCATCCGCCTGAGGCGCGCTCCCCTCCGGGGGTACCGCCGAAGCCGTGGAGCAGGACGATCACCGGGAGCCGCTCGCCGGGGGCCTGGTCAGTCGGCGCCCTGACCGTGCAGTCGCGCTCTACCTCCTCGCCGCTCAGCGGACAGGTGGAAACGGAGATGTCATCAACGATCCAGATCGTCGTCGGAGGAGACCCACCCCCGCCGGACGCGGTGCAGGCCGACAAGACGGTCATCAGGAGCAGGACACAGAGAACCGATGAACAGACGCGGTTAGCCCATGCATGAGTAGGCATTCGGTGCCTCCTCTTTTGGTCAATAAGTCGCCGAGCTAGCGCCAAATACCTAAGGAGGTCGACTGAACGTCGCCTGTTTACTGGGTCGAGCTACGATCGGCAGACTTCGGAACCCAGCCCTCAGTCTCATCGTGAACGCAGCCAGGCTCTTTCCTCGCCATTCCCCTAGCCTTGCCGCCGAGGTTCGACTACCCGTTGTGAGCGGATCCTATACGTTTGATTGCACCGCTCTATAGGTCATATTGCTCAGCGTGTCATTGATGACGCCGGCGGCAACTGTGGGCTGGCGAGGGTCAGTGGCGGCGATCAGCCTTGCGACCTGGACAGGTGTCCGACTACTGTCTGGACACATGTCCAGTTCGACGTCCACGCTGACCGTCCGGCAGGCGGAGACGGTCGACCGGCTGGTCGACGCAGCGGTGGATGAGGTGAGGTCCGTCGGCTTCGGGGGCCTCACGGTGCGTAACGTGGCCGCTCGGGCAGGGGTCGCGCCCGCCACGGCGTACACGTACTTCGGCTCCAAGGAGCACTTGGTCGGTGAGGTGTTCTATCGCCGTCTGATGACGCTTCCCGATGTCGCTGTCGACAGGCGTTTGTCATCGGCCAACCGAGTGGCCGCTGCGCTGCGCGAGGTGGCGCTCCTCGTTGCGGACGAGCCGGAGTTGTCGGCCGCTTGCACGATCGCCCTACTCGGAGACGACCCCGAGGTGAGGAGCCTTCGTGATCGCATCGGCGGCACGATCCACCGCCGTCTCCTCGCGGCACTCGGCGACCCCGCGCGAGACGGCAAACGAGACGGGAATCGGGCGGCACTCGATGCGATCGAGCTGGCGTTCTCCGGTGCGATGCTCCAGACCGGCACCGGCCACTTGTCCTACGACGAACTCGGTGACCGCCTTGCGGCGGCGGCCGAGCTGATCCTTGGGGGTCGACGATGAGTCAGAACACCGGTGTGCTTGGCGGTTCTGTCCGCTACAGCCCCTACGACTACGCCGTTCACGAGGACCCCTACCCGTTCTACGCCCGGCTCCGCACCGAGGCGCCGCTGTACCACAACGAGGACTTGGGCTTCTGGGCGCTGTCTCGCCACGCGGACGTGTCGATGGGCTTCCGTGACTCCGCCAGGTTCTCGTCTGCCGAGGGCGTGTCGCTCGACAAGCTGGCGTCCGGTCCCCAGGCGCACAAGACGATGTCGTTCCTGGCAATGGACCCGCCCCGACACACCCGGATGCGCTCGCTGGTGGCTCGCGGTTTCACGCCGCGCCGCGTCGTCGAGATGGAGCCGCGGATCCGCGAGATGGCGGAGCGTTACCTCGACCGGGCCCGGGAACTCAGCGCGGACGGGGCGGAGTTCGACATCATTTCCGACTTCGCCGGCCGTCTTCCGATGGACGTCATTTCCGACATGATGGGCGTCCCCGTCGAGGATCGCGACGAGATCCGCCGGCTGGCCGACCTGCTCGTGCACCGTGAGGAAGGCGTCGAGGACGTGCCGCCGGCTGGAATAGAAGCGGCGATCAGCCTCTTCGGTTACTACTCCGACATGATCGCCCAGCGTCGCCGCACGCCGACCGAGGACCTGACCTCGGCCCTGCTGGTCGCCGAGATCGACGGCGATCGGCTGACCGACGAGGACATCGTCGCGTTCCTGTTCCTCATGGTCGTGGCCGGCAACGAGACGACGACCAAGCTCCTGGGCCACTGCCTCTACTGGGCGTGGCGGAACCCCGACGAGCGGGCGAAGGTCTGGAGCGGATCGCACACCGTCGAGCAGTGGATCGAGGAGACGCTGCGCTACGACACGTCCTCGCAGATGCTGGCCAGGGTGACGACGACCGACGTCGAGCTGCACGGAGGGGTGATCCCTGCCGGCGATCGGGTGGTGCTGCTGGTGGGCTCGGCCAACCGTGACCCCGACGTCTTCGACGATCCCGACCGCTACGACATCGGTCGCGACACCAGCCAGATCGTGTCGTTCGGTCTCGGCCGTCACTTCTGCATGGGTGCGTCGCTGGCACGCCTCGAGGCGAGAGTGTCGCTGGAGGAGTGGGTGAAGCGCTTCGGCTCCTACGACATCGACGCCGACGGTGTTCGCCGGGTCCACTCGATCAACGTCCGGGGCTTCGCGTCGCTGCCCACCACGCTCGACTGGCGACAGGGCTGAGAATGGCCGAGTTTCCGCCTCATCCCGATCGTCGGCCGGCCCTGGTCACGGGAGCGTCATCGGGCATCGGCGCGGCGACGGCGACAGCGTTGTCCGCCGCCGGTTATCCCGTGGTGCTGGCCGCGCGCCGGCTCGATCGGCTGGAAAGCATCGCCAAGGTCCTCCGTGACAACGACGGCGAGGTGGCTGTTGTGCGTCTCGACGTCACCGACGACGAGTCGGTCGGCGCCGCGGTGCAACAGGCGATCGAGGCGATGGGCACGATCGAGATCGTCGTCTCCAACGCCGGCGACATGGAGCCGGCACCGGCGCAGTCGGCCGATACGGCCACGTTCCTCCGCCAGATCGACACCAACCTCGTGGGAGCGCACCGCCTGGTGATCGAGACGCTGGCGCCGATGATGCAGCGGCGCCGCGGCGACGTGGTGCTCGTGAGTTCGCAGAACGCGTCGACACCCCGCACGCTGGTGGGTGCCTACAACGCATCCAAAGCCGGCCTGGAGTCCTTCGGTCGCACCCTGCAAATGGAGCTGGAGGGCTCGGGCGTCCGGGCGTCGATCGTGCGGCCCGGCCCTACGTTCACCGAGATGGGGTGGAGCTGGGACCCTGCGCTCATCGACCGCTGCCTCAAGGACTGGAAGCGCTGGGGATGGCTCCGTCACCACCAGTACCTCCCCGTCGAGTCCATCGCCGCCGAAGTCGTGAACGTCGTGTCGGCACCGAGAGGAACCAACATCTCGCTCGTCGAGGTGAACCCCGAAGCACCGATCCGCGAGACGGAGGTCGAAACGTGACGGCGATCGAAACGAACCTGCCCACGCCCGCCATGGTGTCGGGCGTGGGCGCCGACGGCAGCCACCTCCAGGAGCTGCGAACCGACCCGATCGGGCTCATGGAGCGGGTTCGTACCGAGTGCGGCGGGGTTGGTGCGTTCCTGCTCGCCGACCGACCAGTCGCCTTGTTGTCGGGGGCGGAAGCCAACGAGGCGTACTTCCGTGCGCCCGAGGACGTCCTCGATCAGGCCGAGGCATACCCGTTCATGAAGCCGGTGTTCGGCGAGGGCGTCGTGTTCGACGCGTCGGCCGAGCGGCGGCGGGAGATGATGCACAACCAGGCGCTGCGCGACAAGTTCATGCGCGGCCACGCCGAGAAGATCTCAGCGGAGATCGACCGGATGTGTGCGAAGTTCAACGCAACCGGCGAGTTCGAGATGCTCGACTGGTTCGCCGAGCTCACGATCTACACGTCCACGACGTGTCTCATCGGTCCGAGGTTCCGCGAGGAGCTCACGCCGCAGTTCGCCGAGCTGTTCCACGATCTCGAGAAGGGCACCGACGCGCTTGCGTTCGTCGACCCCTACATGGACATCGAGTCGTTCCACCGTCGCGACGCGGCCCGCGCTGAGCTGGTGGAGTTGATCGACGCGATCCTCACCAAGCGTCTCGCCGAGCCGCCGCCCGAAGGCGACGACCGCGACCTCGTCGACGTACTGCTGTCGCTGAAGAACCCCGACGGTTCGCTGATGTTCAGCGCCGACTACGTCACGGGCATGTTCATCTCGATGATGTTCGCCGGTCACCACACGACCTCCACCACATTGTCGTGGACCCTGATCGAACTGCTGCGGAACCCCGATTCGCTCGCCGCGGTTGTCGAGGAACTCGACGAGTTGTACGCGGACGGGCGCTCGGCGTCCTACCAGGCCCTTCGCGAGATGCCTCGCACGGAGGCGGCCATCAAGGAAGCGTTGCGCCTCCACCCGCCGCTGATCCTGTTGCTGCGCGTGGCCAAGGTCCCCTTCGAGGTGGCCGGCCACGTTGTTCCCGAGGGATGGCTCGTCGGCGCGACTCCCGCGGTGTCCAATCGCATCGCCGAGTCGTTCGTCGACGCCGACCGCTACGACCCGACGCGCTACCTCGATGACCGCCACGAGGATCTCGACAACCCGTGGAACTGGATCCCGTTCGGCGCTGGGCGGCACCGCTGCGTCGGCGCGCAGTTCGCCATGATGCAGCTCAAGGTGATCCTGTCGGTTTTGCTCAAGGACTGGACGTTCGAACTCGGGCAACCGGCCGAGAGCTACGTCAACGACCATTCCAAGATGGTGGTGCAGATGTCACGGCCGACGACGGTGAAGTACCGCAAGCGCGAGGCGCCGGCCGACGGTGTCCCCGAAACCGGAGCCAGCCAGTGACACTCCGCATCGAAATCGACCGCGACCTGTGCCAGGGGCACGGCGTCTGCGAAGGCGAAGCCCCCGAGGTGTTCGAACTGTCCAAAAAGGGTGAGCTGACCGTGTTGCGTCCAGAGCCCGATGAGTCGTTGCGCCCTCAGGTCGAGGCCGCTGCGAAGTACTGCCCGACCCGAGCGATCAAGCTCCTGTCCGACTGAAAGAGAATCAGCCATGCCTGCCTTCCCACGCACCGAACTCGAAGAGATGGTGGAGCGTTGGCTTCAGGTCAACCGTGAGGCCGAGGCCAAAGGTGACTGGACCGACATGATCGAGATGTACACCGAGGATGCGACCTACGGGTGGAACTACGGCCCCAACGAGGACTTCATGACGGTGGGGCGAGACGAGATCCGTGACGTCGCGCTCGGGCTCGAGATGGGTGGCCTCGACGGCTGGGAGTACCCCTATCAGAAGGTGCTGATCGACGATCAGCAGGGTGAGGTCCTCGGATTCTGGAAGCAGATCGCGACGACACCTCGCCCCGACGGGGGCACCTACGAGGTCGCCGGGCTGGGTGGGTCCTGGTTCCGCTACGCCGGCAACTTCCAGTGGTCGTGGCAACGGGACTTCTTCGATGTCGGCAACGCGACTGCGCTGTTCATCCAGATGTTCCGTGACGAGACTCTGTCGCCGGGCATGAAGCGCCGTCTCGACATCGCCGCCTCCGGCGAACCGCAGCCCTGCCGCTACCCGGTGGGCCAGTCGCCGGTCGGGCTCTGGGACTGAGATAGCCCGGGACTGAGGGGAAGGACACCCATGACGCTCACCGATCACCGACTTCTCATCGACGGCCAGCTGGTCGAAGCCGAGGGCGGCGCCACCTACGACAACATCAACCCGGCGACCGGCCAGGTCATCGGCACCGCTCCCGATGCGTCGCTCGCCGACATCGAGCGTGCTGTGGCCGCGGCCCGACGGGCGTTCGACGAGACCGATTGGTCGACCAATCTCGAACTCCGCGTGCGGTGCGTGCGCCAGCTCCAGGCAGCGTTCGAGGCCCACGCAGACGAGGTTCGCGCACTGACCGTCGCCGAGGTCGGCTGCCCCGTGTCGCTCACCTACGGCGCCCAGCTCGACACGCCAGTCGAAGGCCTCGGGTACTACGCGGATGTTGCCGAGGGCTACGAGTGGGAGACCGACATGGGCGAAGCCTCGCCCTTCGGCGTGAAGTCGCACCGCACCATCCGCCGCGAGCCGGTCGGTGTGGTCGCCGCCATCACCCCGTGGAACTTCCCGCACCAGATCAACCTCGCGAAGGTCGGCCCGGCGCTCGTCGCCGGTTGCACCGTCGTGCTCAAGGCCGCGCCGGCGACGCCGTGGTCGGCGACGATGCTCGGGCGGCTGGTCGCCGAACACACCGACATCCCCGCCGGCGTATTCAACGTGATCACCTCTCAGCAGAACGCGATCGGTGAGGTGCTGTGCACCGATCCGCGGGTCGACCTGGTGTCGTTCACCGGGTCGACCGCGACGGGCCGCAAGGTGATGGCATCCGCAGCCGAGACGCTGAAGAAGACGTTCCTCGAGTTGGGCGGCAAGTCGGCCTACATCGTGCTCGACGACGCAGATGTCGGAACGGCCGCAATCGGCGCGGCGTTTCAGATCATGGCCCACGGCGGTCAGGGCTGCGCGATTACGACCCGCATGCTGGTGCCTCGTGCCCAACACGACGAGTACGTCGACGCCGTCGTCGGCATGATCGGCGGCATCGGCTGGGGCGACCCAACTGACGGCTCGAACTTCATGGGCGCGATCATCAGCCGCCAGCAACAGGACCGCATCCTGGGATACATCGACACCGCGGTTGCCGAAGGCGCGACGGTCGTGACCGGCGGCAAGGCCGGATCGCTCGACGGCGAACTCGCCGGCGGGTTCTTCGTGGAGCCGACGGTGCTGACCGGGGTCGACCAGAACTCGACGATCGCGCAGGAGGAGGTCTTCGGACCGGTGCTCGCGATCATTCCCCACGACGGCGACGACGACGCCGTGGCCATCGCCAACAACTCGGCGTTCGGACTGTCGGGTGCCGTCGTCGGCGGCGACATCGAGCGGGCACGAGGCGTTGCCCACCGGGTCCGTACGGGGACGATGAGCGTGAACGGCGGGATCTTCTTCAGTCCCGACATGCCGTTCGGCGGCTACAAGCAGAGCGGCATCGGCCGCGAGATGGGCGTGGCCGGTTTCGAGGAGTACCTCGAGATCAAGTCGATCGCCGAGGGCGTCTGATGACCGCGTCGCCGGAGCAGGAGATGTCGGACGCTCGTCGTGCCGGCCTCGAGAAGATGTCGGAGGTCTACGGCTGGGATGTGAGTGACGGCCCTGGCGATTTCTTCGGGTACACGGTCGACCACCTGTTTGCCGACATCTGGTCGCGGCCCGGCCTCACCAACCGTGATCGGCGGCTGCTGTTGATCGGGCTGTGCATCGGGTCGGGCCAGGAGGACGTGCTGGACATCCAGTTCCCGGCCGCGCTGGGCAACGACGAGCTGACCGACGAGCAGCTCCGCGAGATCGTGATCTTCATGTCGCACTACGCGGGTTGGCCCCGCGGGGCGCGGCTCAACAACCAGGTCGAGGCGATCATCGCCAGCCGCAACAAGGAGCAGGGATAGTGGGTCGGGTCGACGGCAACCGTTTCGAGGGCAGGGTTTCGATCGTCACCGGTGCCGGGCAGGGCATCGGCGAGGGGTACGCGCTGGCGTTGGCCCGCGAGGGTGCGTCGGTGGTCGTGGCCGACATCAACGACGAGAACGCCGCGAAGGTTGCGGCGGCGATCGAGGCGGAGGGCGGCAGCGCGCTCGCCGTGCACGTCGACGTGTCCGATCCCGAGAGCTGCATCGCCATGGCCACCGCAACCGTCGAGCGGTTCGGCCGTATCGATCACTTGGTGAACAACGCGGCGATCTACCACTCGATGGAGATCAACGGTCTGCTGCGGATCGACCTCGACTACTACCGCAAGTTCATGGACGTGAACATGAACGGAGCGATCTACGCGACGCGGGCGGTGTGGCGCGAGATGCGGAAACAACAGGGCGCGGCGATCGTGAACCAGTCATCGACCGCCGCGTGGATGGCGTCGGGGTTCTACGGGGTCGCGAAGGCGGCACTGAACTCGATCACCATCAACCTCGCGGCGGAGATGGCGTCACTCGGCATCCGCGTCAACGCCATCGCCCCGGGCCCGACCAACACCGAGGCGACGCACCTCATCAGCGGCGGCGAGGAGAACTTCGGTGTGCTGCTCGGCGACGTGATGCTCAAGCGCCCCGGCACGCCCGAGGACATGGCCAACATGTTGTTGTTCCTGTTGTCCGACGAGTCGTCGTGGATCACCGGTCAGATCTTCGCCGTCGACGGCGGTCAGTCCAAGCGCATCTGACGCCTCGCCAATCGGGGCATCACCCACCGAAATGTGATGCGAGGTGTGCGGTTTCGCGATTGGGTCGCAGCACGTTTCGAGGGTTGTGGGCGGTCTGTCACCTACCATGGTCATCGTGACAAAGCACGGCTGGCATGTCGCGAAACTCGTCGACGAAGCCTCGCCGACGATGGGGTCGATCGTACTGGTCACAGAGCGGGACGAGGACTACTTCTCGACCGGGGACCGCTGGGATGCCGACAGACCGTCTGCTGCTCGCCGCCCACGTGCTGCTGATGGTGGCTGCCCGAGTTCGATCGACTGAGCAGACTGGCCGCAGTCGCGATTAAGGCGCGGACCGGATCATCTGGGTTACCGCACACGAGGAGGTCGCCGTCCTCTGGTGATGCCGAGTCACCCCGCCTTTCGAGGGTCGCGGGCGGCGGTACGCTCGCATCGATCGGGTACGAGGGGGTTCGGAATGCGACGGATGATGTTCGGTGTTGCGGTCGCGCTGCTGGTCGTGGCCGCGGGGTGCGCCAACGACAAGTCGGTGGCGGCGCCGGCGTCGTCCGACTCGCAGTCCACTGCGACGACCGCGGCACCGGACGGTGATTCGGCTGCCGGAGCGGAGGCCGACACCGATGCGCCGGTGTGGCAGAAGGTGGCGGCGACGCCCAACTGCGAATGCAGTGACGGTTCGGACTACTTCTTCATGATCCACCGCGGGACCAGCGACCGCCTCGTCTTCTACCTGGAGGGCGGGGGAGCGTGCTTCTCCGCCGGCACCTGCGGCCCGACGACCCCGTCGTACACCCGGAACCTCGCCGACATGGATCCCGACGACCCGGCGAGTGACGGCATCTTCGACTTCGAGAACGACGCCAACCCGTTCAAGGACGACTCGATCGTCTTTGTCCCGTACTGCACCGGAGACCTGCACCTTGGCGACGCCGTCCACGACTACGGCAACGGTGTCGTGATCCACCACAACGGTGCCAGCAACGGTGCGACGGCGCTCTCGGCCGCAGCGGCGGCGTTTCCTGACGTGACCGATGTCGTCGTCGCCGGAAGCAGCGCCGGTTCGGCCCCGGCGCCCGCCTACGCCGGCATCGCCGGCGACCTGTTCCCCGACGCCAGGATCACCGCAATCGCCGACGCCTCGGGCGCGTACCCCGGCACCGAGGGAATCACGATGGCCGTCGGAACGCTCTGGGGTATCGGCAACGCGCTGCCGCGCTGGCCCGAGACGGCCGGTGAGCCACAGACCGCATGGTCGCTCCCGCGCCTGTTCGTCCAGGCAGCGAAGCACAACCCCGACATCACGTTCGTGAAGTACGACACCGCCTACGACGAGACCCAGCAGGCGTTCGTGAAGCTCGCCGGCTTCCCCGGCGACGACCTCATGACGATGATCGATCAGAACACGGCGGAGTCCGAGGCGGGCGGGGCGATGCTCCACAGCTGGGTCGGGCCTGGCGAGTTGCACACCATCCTGGGCCGCAAGGAGCTGTACACCACCGAGGTCGACGGCCACTCGCTCATCGAGTGGCTCGCCGACGTGGTTGATGGCAAGGACGTCCCCGACGTTCATTGCACGGGAACCTGCGGCAAACCGAGCTGAAGAACGTTCAGCGGTTTGCCGTCGCTGGCAGCGCTTCAGCCCGCCGGGTCCACCCGGTGCCAGCCGCACCCCTCGGCCTTGAGCGCTTGCTGAAGTCGAGGCGTGTCGGCTGTGAGGAACACCGTCGCCCCGAGCGTGACGGCGGATGCGAGCGCCTCGATGGACAGCAGGTTCAAGTCGTGACGTTGCCGGAGGATCCCGATGGTCGGAGCGAGTTCCCGAAGACTGACGAGCTCGATCGTCGGTGGAAGTTGCGTCACAGCGGTTAGCGCCGCCGTTCGCTCCGGCTCGGGGAGATTCCGAAACGGGCCAGACAGAGTGCCGGTCCGTCCTGCGGCCGACATGACCGCCCCGCACAGGCGGACGTACCAACAGCCCGTCGTCGCCAAGTCGTGGCCCCGGAGCACGCGCACGCGCTCGCCGCGGAGGACGGCAGCGAGCAGGCGGTCATCGACGAGAGCGGTGCTCACTCGTCGGCGAGGTTCGAGTCGCCGAAGCCCTGGCGAGCGGCCGACCAGTCCTCCCCGCTGACAGCGTCGATGAGTTCGGCGCGAGCGGCGTCGATGCCCCCCGGCACGATGAGCAAGGCCGACCCGATGTCGAGGTAGCCGACCTCGCCGCCTTCGTCGAGGTGCCAGCGGTGGCGGGTTGCGGCGGGGAGGCTCATCTGCCCTCGGGAGGACACTCGTAGGTCGCCGGTCGTAGCCATCCCCAGAGTCTACAAGGCGCATGGTCGTGGTGCCTTGTGCGGTGTCGAGAGCGCTTCGTTCTCGGGATCAGCCGTCCCCCCAGCCTGCTTCCTGCCGCACCCACCTGCTCGTGGCACCGAGGATGGTGCGCCAGCGGTGCTTCAAGGGCGCGTTCGCGCACCATCCTCCCTCCTGGCTGCCTCGAGACGGAGCCTCACCTCGTCGGCCAGGGCGCTTCGGGAAGCACCCAGACGTGCTCGCGGCGTTGTTCGGTTTCGTCGATGTCGATGGCAGTGAGGAAGTAATCGTCGAACTGGCTCGGATACCAGATGCGGTTGTGCTTGGCGCTGGACATCGGGCCCGAGATCGGGCGGCGTTGCAGCCGGTCGTCCACCTTCGCAGCGGCTGCGGCGAGGGCCGTCTCGTCGGATGCGACGGCGTAGGGGCGATCCTCGTAGAAGGCGACGGTCGCTCCGCCCTCCATGATCCGGCAGGCCGCCTCGGTGACGAGCTGGTGGTCGACGTGGTCGCCGATGCCGAGCGGAGCGATGACGACGTCGTGATCAGCCGACCACCTCTTGAGCATTGCGACGACCTGGTCGAGGGCGGGTGATTGCGCTGCATCGAAGTCCGGGTTCAGAAACGATTCGGGCGCGATCACGCCGGTGCGCAGGACGGTCTCCTCGAGCCCTCCGAGCCGCGTGCGATAGCCGAACCGCCGAGCGTTGCGGAGTTCCTCGGCCCACCGGATCGCCGTCGCCAGCGGCCAGCGCCGGCGGGTGGGATGGAACCAGATCGTCCAGTTCGATCTCGAGAACACCACGCCGACGGTGACCCGATGCTCCGACAGCGCGCCGTCGAGCATCGACTGGCCCAGGCTCAGCGGCGCGTCGTCGTAGTGGGGGGACAGGACCAGCACGCGCATCGCCGGCGACACTACCGGGGCGTCACGGTCGGGCCTTCTCCCAGGTGCGACGCAGCATCTGAAGCAGGCGATCGGGAGGCTGTGCGCCTGACACGCCTCCGGCTTCGTCGACGAGGAAGAACGGGACGCCGGTGATCCCGAGTTCGCGGGCTCGGGCCTCGTCGGCTCGAACTTCGGTGCTGAACCGGTCGGATGAGAGCATCCCGGTCACCTGCTCGCCGTCGAGGCCGGCATCTGCTGCGAGGCGGGCCAGCGTCGGTCGGTCGGCGATATCGGCACCCTCGGTGAAGTAGCCGGCGAACAGCCGTTCCTTGACCGCTTCCTGGGCTGCCGCGCCGTCCACAGCGCGGGCCAGGTGGATGACCCGGTGAGCGTCGAACGTGTTCGACCGTTGGGCGAGGTCGAAGCGGTAGTGCAAGCCGACCGACTTGGCCACGCCGCCGATCCGGTCCATCATCGCCAGGGCGCCGGCACGGTCGGTGCCGTACTTGGTGGCAAGCGTGCCGGCCAGGTCGTTCGTGCTCGTTGTTGGCGCGTGGGGGTCGAGCTCGAAGGAGCGCCACACCACTTCGATGTTCGCTGCGTGTTCGAACTCGCCGAGCGCTGTCTCCAGGTTGCGCTTGCCGATGTAGCACCAGGGGCAGATGACGTCGGACCACACCTCGATCAGCATGGGAGCGGTCATGACAGGTTCTCCTCCTGGACAGGTAGCTGCACGACGAACCGGAGATCGGTGCGGCCCGCTGGGATCAGCTGTTGGTACTCGAACGTGAGCAGTCCATCGGTGGGGTGGTTGAACCGGCGGAGACGCGTCTCGAACCCGGCGACGTCGTGGCGTTCCCACCACTGGTCGAACTCGGTGCTCGCCGAGCGGAGGCGGGAGACGAGGTCGACGACTGCCCGCTCGTCACGCCACGGTGTGATGTCGGCGCGGAACTGCGACAGGACGCGTCGGGCCTCCTCTGGCCAGTCGACGATCAGCTCACGCGTTTCGGGCAGCGCGAACACGACCCAGACGAGGTTGCGTTCCGCGGTCGGAAGGTCGACGAGCGGAGGGAACAGGTGGGCCTGGGCCTCGTTCCAGGCCAGGTACTCCCACGTCGGGCCGAGCAGGTAGGCGGGCGCGGGGTCGACCGAACCGAGCAGTCGCTCCGCCCACTCCGGCACGTCGGCACCGAGCGGGCTGCCGCTGTGGCGGATGGAATGGCCCGCCAACTCGACGAGGTGATTTCTCCCGGCGGAGTCGAGGCGCAACACGCGGGCGAGGGCGTCGAGGACCTCGAGGCTGGCGTTGATCGGCCTCGCCTGTTCGAGCCACGTGTACCAGCTCACCGAGACGCCGGCGAGCATGGCGACCTCCTCTCGACGAAGGCCTGGTGTGCGGCGGCGGCCACCGTCGGGCAGCCCGACATCGGTGGGTGTCAACGCGGCGCGGCGGGTCTTGAGAAACTCGGCCAGATCAGCGCGGGTTCGGGCGTCGCCGGTCATCGGTGAATCTTGGCAGGCATCGCGTCGTGCCCGTAGCGGCTAGCGGGGGAGTGGTACTCACAGGTTCGACCAGCCCTGTTCGACGCCGCCGGTTCTTGGTCCGATGGTCCGATGGACTCTGACGCTCTGCTCTCGTCGCGCGCTCACTCTACGGTGTCGTCGGTCATTCGTGACCTCCTCCGCCTGGTGGACCGGCCCGACATGCTGTCGCTGGCCGGTGGCCTCCCCGCTCCCGAGCACCTGCCCGTTGCGCGGATCGCCGAGGCGCTCGCCCGGGTCAGAGGCACGCGGGTCGGCGGGACGCGCGCACTTCAGTACGGACCGACGGAGGGCATGGTTGAGCTGCGCGAGGTCGTTGCCGGCCGGTTGCGCTGCCCGATCAACGAGATCGTGATCTGCACGGGCTCACAGCAGGGGTTGGATCTCGTGGCCCGGTCCCTGCTGGACCCCGGCGACCTCGTCGTCGTCGCCGATCCGAGCTATCTCGGCTCGCTTCAGTCGTTCCGTGCCGCCGGCGCGGAGTTGCACGCTGTGGCGAGCGACGAGGACGGGCTCGATGTCGAGGCGCTGGGCGTGGTGCTGGAGAGCGGCCTTCGTCCGAAACTGGTGTCGGTCGTCACCGACTTCGCCAACCCCACCGGGGCGACGTTGAGCGCGGCTCGTCGTCGGCGGCTGTTGGAGCTCGCTGTGGGGTTCGGGTTCGTTGTCGTCGAGGACAATCCATACGGGGAGCTGAGGTGGGCCGGCGAGGCCGAGCCGTCCCTGGGTGCGCTCGCTGCCGGCACGCCGGCCGCGGACCTGGTGGTCACCCTCGGTTCGGCATCGAAGGTGCTGGCTCCCGGCCTGCGTCTCGGGTGGCTGCGCGGGCCGGCCTGGTTGACCGACGCGGTGGTGCGCCTCAAGCAGTCGAGTGACCTCCACACCAGCTCGCTGGACCAGCTCCTCGCCGCTGACGTCCTCGGTGATACGGCATTCATGGAGGCCCATCTCGGCTTGATCCGCGCCGACTACTGCACTCGCGCCGGGGTTCTCGTCGACGCACTTTCTGACTTCGGCGGTGGTCGGATCGAAGCCGCTCTCCCCGATGGAGGGATGTTCGTGTGGGCTCGGTTGACGGACGGATCGTCGTCGTCGGACCTGTTCGAGCGGGCCTTGGAAGAAGGCGTGGCGTTCGTGCCCGGGGCCGCGTTCTCGCTGGACATCCCGTCGGACGGGCGGCGAAGCGACCGGCTGCGAATGTGCTTCACGACACTTCGGCCCGACGAACTCAAAGTGGCGGTTTCTCGGCTGGTGAGCATCCTGCCGAGGTGAGAGCTGCCACGTCGACGCGCCCCCTGACGGGCCTTCGAGCCGCGGACCCTCTACAATGGCCCAGCGGCCGCCAGTCGCGTGGAGGAGCCGTCGGCGCCTCGCCGGCGGCTTCGTCGTGTCCGGCCTGCCACCAGTGCCGGACCGATGCCGGAAGGAGGCCCATCATGGGCGTACAACGAACGAGTTTCGAGAAGTTGCAGCGCGACCGGGCCAAAAAGGCCAAGGCCGCTGCCAAGCGGGAGAAGCGTCTGAACGGTCCTGCCGTCGATCCCACGGCGGTTGATCCTGAAGAGGTCGAGAAGCTGCTGGGCGACGAGGACAAGCAGCTCACGGCAGCGGAGCTCTTGGAGCTCATCGAGAAGATCCATCAGCAGTTTGAGAACGAGGACATCACGTTCGAGGAGTTCGAGGAGCGCAAGCTCGAGCTCTTCGCCCGACTTCCGATCGACTGACGTGGGATTCCGCAAACCTGCCGGTGCTGTGCTCGGGCTCGGCTTGGTCGCGCTCGCCGGCGTGTCGGCCGTCAAGGCCGCGGGTGGCCGTCTCCGCAACCGTCACGAACCCGCGATCGACGCACTCGCCGCTGCCGACCACCAACTCACCCACCACCGGCTTCCCACTGCCGACGGTGGCGAGCTGCACGTCGTCGAGGCCGGCGTGCCCGAGGGACGGCCCATCGTGCTGATGCACGGCGTGACGCTGCAGTGGTGGGTCTGGTCGGCGCTGATCACGCTGCTGGAGGATCGATACCGGATTCTCGCATGGGACATGCGTGGTCACGGTGAGTCACGTGCCGGAAGCGACGGTGTGTCGCTGGAGGCGACGGCCGACGATCTGGCGTTGCTGCTCGACGAACTCGACCTTCGCGATGCGGTTCTCGTCGGCCATTCGATGGGCGGCATGACGATGGGCCACGTCGTCGATCGGCATCGGGCGGCGGTCAACGAACGGGTCGGCGCGATGTACTTCGTGGCGACCAGTGCGTGCGCAGTCGAGATCTCGCCGCGTCGTGGTGACTTCAGGACAGTGTGGGGCATCGCCGGTCTGGGACTCGTCACCGGCTTGAGGTTGTCACGCAAGGCCTACCCGTGGCGCGACGACGATCTGTCGGCTGTCCTGTTGCGCACGGTGTTCGGGCGCAACGTCAGCGCAGACATGATCGATACCGTGCGGAAGATGCTGGCCGACATGGCGCCGGCGTCGATGGTCGAGGCCGGCAACTCGCTCGCTCAGCACGATGTACGTCGGGTGCTGCCGTTCGTCGACGTTCCGACCGCGGTTGTCGTGGGTGACGCCGACCGGATCACGCCGCCCGGCCATGCTCGCGAGATCGCCGAGCTGGTGCCGGGGGCGACGTTGACCGTGCTCCCCGGCGTCGGCCACCAGATCATGCAGGAGATGCCGTCCGCCCTCGCCGCCGGCATCGACGGCCTGGGTGGTGTCGGCGGCGCGCTCGTGTCCGCTGTCTAACGAAACCATCCGTGTCAACAGTTGCTCCGATGCCAGGGGCGGGCTGTGATCGCTTCAGCGGCGCGGGTCGGCGATGTGGATGAGGCCCTGCTCCTCGCTGAGGTGATAGGTGCTTAGGGTGCGGTCGTTGTGGTGCATGCGCCACTGCACGATTCGGCGGAGGGCGTCGATGACCTGTGAGGCGTGGGCGGGGTCGTCAGCCAGGTTCACGAGTTGTTGAGGGTCGTCGTTCAGGTCGAACAGGAGCGGCGGAGTCTGATCCGACGTGCCGGCGAATTCCACGTACTTCCAGTCCTTGGATCGAACGACGGTGAGGGAGCATTCCTCGGCCACGGCGTCGAACAGCGACTCGATGGTCCGGCTTTCGGGGTCGCTGAACGCCCACTCCCAGAACACGGCGTCGCGCCAGAACTCCGGTGCGGTCCCGTCGGTCAGGAACTTGGTGAGCGCCCGACCGTCGCACTGATCGGGCACATCGACGCCGATCCACCCGAGGACCGTGGGAAGCACGTCGACCGACTCGGTGAACTCGTGTACCTGGAGTCCGCGGGTGGCGTCGGCAGCGGGGCTCGGATCCCGGACGATGAGGGGGATGTGATAGCTCTCGTCCCAGTAGCCGAGCTTCTCGGTGAGCCAGTGGTCGCCGCCCATTTCCCCGTGATCGCTGGTGATCACGATCAGCGTGTTGCGGTCCAGTCCACGGTCGCCGAGGTGAGCGAACAGGCGCCCGAGCTGATCGTCGACCTCGGCCTGCATGCCGTGGTAGGTGGCCCGGAGCTGGCGGCGGTCGCGATCGTTCTCGGGCGCTCCGACCTCGGGGATCTGGATGGCGATCTCGGCGAGGATGTGCGCCGCGATCTCGTCGTCCCGATCGGCATGGCCGGTGAACGGTGGGATGTCGTCGGCGTCGTAGCGGTCGTGATACCCGACCGGGTTTCGATACGGCGGATGAGGCCGGATGAACGAGGCGTGGACGAAGAACGGGTCGTCGGCCCATTCATCGGCGGTTCGTTCGTCGAGCCACTCGATCAGCTTCGACACCATGAACGCGGTCTCGGTGTGCTCGGCGGCGAATCGTGTCGGTGCCCACGTGGCGCCGTGTTCGGCGGTGCCGGGGAAGTTCTCGATCGGGCGATAGAGGTCGGTGACGTCGTCGGGCACGTCGACGCCCTGTTCGGCCAGCCACGCGGCCCACTGCTGGGAGCCGTACACCTCGGGGTCGTTCACGATCGGATCGAAGCCGGGCAGCACCCCCTCGTAGGTGCGCAGTCTCGGGTCGTCGGGTTCGACAGTGCGCGGATCGACGGAAGTGTCCGTGTAGCCGAACAGGGCCGGCTCGTAGCCGGCGTCTCGGGCGAGCAGCGCAATGTTGGTGAATCGGGCGTCGAGCGGGGTGCCGTTGAGGATCGAACGGTGGTTGTGGGCGTACATGCCGGTGTAGAGCGACGCTCGGCTCGGCCCGCACGGCGCCGTGTTGGCAAAGTGGCGGGCGAACAGAACCCCGTCGGCGGCGAGCGCGTCGAGGTTCGGCGTCTTCACCAGCGGGTGTCCGACGCAGGACAGCGAGTCGCCCCGCCACTGGTCGACGGTGATGAACAGGACGTTGCCGGGTCGTGCCATGCGCGCCCCACGGTATCGCTGCTGCGGTGTCAGGTGGTCGGCTCCTGTTGGGCCGGTCGTTCAGGTCCCGGCCGCAGGTCAAGCGGAGGTCGAGGAGGGGATCAGCCCGGATCCGATTTTCTTCGGGTTCGATGTTTAGGCCTTGGCGATAGCGGGCAGAGTTATCACATGGTATCGAACACCAGTTCGATTGCGGACCCGAGGTTGGGTGTCGGGTCGGGATCTCAGAAGCGGCCGCTGTCTGCATTGGCTGCGGAGATCCTGGCTGCTGGTGAACCATTGCGGGCGTTGATCGGGTCGTTGGAACCGAAGGATGTGCCGTTGAGCTGGGCGCCGGAAGTGATGAAAGCGTTCGCGTCGGTGCAACGGTTGGCCGAATCGGGTCGGGTGTTGATGACCGCACGCGCCGCGGAGGCGAAGCAGTGGGAACGCGACCGGTTCGCGTCACCCGCGGACTGGCTGGCCAACGAGTTGGGCACCACCCCAGGCCGCGCGAAAGCCGATCTGGAAACATCGGAGCGGTTGGCCGGCCTGGGAGCGACCTCTGACGCGGTGCGCGAAGGCCGGCTGTCCCCCGAACAAGCAGGGGTGTGGCGGACGCGGCGGCGGTGAACCCCGACGCCGAGAAAGACCTGCTGGAACAGGCGCAGAAAGATTCGCTGCGCCGTACCCGCCAAGAAGCCGAACGCCGGAAGGCCGAAGCACGGTCCGAAGCAGAGAAAGCGGAACGCGACCGTCGGGTACGGCGCGAGCGGAACCTCCGGTTCTGGTACGGCAACGGTGCCGGACACGCCGAAGTGCGTGGCCCGGTCGCGGATGTGAAGGCGTTGGAAGCGCTGATCCAACGCGAGGT
>JAIBBP010000057.1 GCA_019694615.1 Microthrixaceae bacterium
TGATCCTCAAGTTGCTCGCCAAGAAGCCGGAGCAGCGGTACCGCTCTGCCGACGATCTCCGCGCCGACCTGCGTCGATTCCTCGACGGCCAGACCACTCTGGCCGAGGAGGAGTTCGGACGCCCCGCAACGCCGGCCCCGGCGACACCCGACGCCGCCGCCACCGTCGTGAACCCTCAGGTGACGGCGTCCTCACCGCCCACCACGACCATGCCGGCCGCGACAATGCCCGCGGAGTCGACCGAACCCGACATCGATGACGATCCTCCGCAGCGCACCGGCTTGTTCGTCGCTCTCACCGTGATCCTGCTGATCGGCCTCGGAGCGCTGGGCTTCTGGCTCGTTTCGAGCCTCAACGACGAAGGCGGCACCACCGGCGAGGAGATCGCGGTCGTAGACACGGTGCGGATGACGAAGGACGATGCGATCGCGGCGCTAACCCAACAGGGGTTCAACCCTCAGGTGCAGCCGGAGGCAAGCGACATCGTGCCAGTCGACACCGTCATTCGTCAGAGCCCCGAAGCCAACACCAAGCTGGCCAAAGGACGTGACGTCGTGATCTTCGTCAGCACCGGTCCCGAAGCGGTCGCGGTCCCGCCGGTTGCGAACCTCCCCGAGGCAGCGGCGACCGATGCGTTGACGTCAGCGGGATTCACCGTCCGCGTCGCGACGGTGGAGTCCGACACCGTTGAGGAGGGATTCGCGGTCGAGACGGATCCGCCAGCCGGCGAGATGGCACCGAAGGAGAGCGAAGTCGAACTCCGCGTGTCCGCCGGAGCGGGAGCGGCGGTGATCCCGACGGTGACCGGCAAAACCGTCGAGGCAGCGACGGCGGCACTGACCAGCGCCGGATTTGAGGTCGGCGAAACCACCACCGAGGCTTCAGCAGTAGTCCCCGAGAACATGGTGGTGCGAACCGATCCCGTCGGCTCGGCACCCAAGAAGTCACGGGTGAACCTCATCGTGTCGAGCGGCACGGAGAAGGTGAAGGTGCCCGCTGTGAAGGGCCAGCGTGAGGACGAGGCCACGACGCTGCTCAGCAAGAACTTCCAGGTCGCCAAGGAACCGAAGGCGCTCTCGCCGGGTGACGCGAACATCGGCCGAGTCATCGAGATCGACCCACCCGCTGGCACCACCGTCGACGCTGGTTCGGCCGTCACCATCACCGTCGGCGTTGCGGGGTCGTCGCCGACGACGACGAGCACGCCGTCGTCGTCCACGACCTCAACTACCACGACCAGCCCCTGACCCCATGGGTTCGGGAATGGTCCACCGCACGGGCGAGCCGGATCAGGTGCCCGGCGATTGGCGAAGAGCGTGACCGCGGTTCGCCCGGTCGTGCGGCCGCGCCGTCGTCGTCTGCCCCGACGGTCCGGTGCCACTCCTGTCGTTATCGCGTTGGCGTTCCTTGGTGTGCTCGCCGTCGTGTTCGCGTTCTCGCCGACCTTGAACCCCATCGACCTGCTCGCCGGCCGGTTTCTTCAGGTGCCCGTTCCGAAGGTCACCTCGCTGACCCAGGATCGAGCGCTGATCGAACTGGAGCGTGGGCGGCTGCACGGCGACGTTCGGTTCGTGTACTCGTCGGACGTCGACCGAGGACGGGTCGTCAGCCAGGAGCCGTTGCCATCGTCGACCTTGAGCCGCGATGCAACGGTCACGCTGGTCGTCAGTCGCGGTCCCGAGTTCCTCGCGGTGCCTGGACTCGTCGGGCAGACCCGATCAGACGCCAGCTCGGCTCTCCGTGAGCTCGGCCTGGAGGTCTCCGAGGAACGCCTCAACGACGAGAACGCGCCAGCGGGCCAGGTGATCGACCAGCGGCCGGCGCCCGAGACGGTCGTCGAAGGCGGCTCGACCGTGTCGATCCGCGTCTCCACAGGTCCGCTGACGCGAACGGTGCCGGAGGTCACGACACTGCCCATCGAGGGAGCGTCGTTCAACCTCGGCAAGGCCGGCTTTCAGCTCGGCACGATCACGCTCGCCGACAACCCACTGGTCCGCAAAGGCGGAGTGGTGGGCACCGACCCGCCCGCAGGCACGGTGCTGCCCCGGGACACTCCCGTGAACCTCGTCGTGTCGAGTGGCCCGCCTCCAGCGGCGGTACCGAGAGTCACGGGCCTTGCCCAGGCTGCCGCGGCTGCGGAACTGGACGGTTTGGGCTTCGTCATCGGTCAGGTCACCCAGACCGGCGCGGTGGCAGACCCGCTCGATGGAGTCGTGCTCTCGCAGAGTCCCGAAGCGGGGACACAGCTCCGGCCCGGCGAAGTCGTGACCATCACGGTCCGGAAGGCAGCGGTGCCACCCCCGACGTTGCCGCCAACCACGGTTCCACCAACCCCGGTACCCCCAACCGCGCAGCCGGCGGCGCCGGCGGGCCCATGACCGCGGTTCACGACGACCTTCGTCGCTCCGCGGTCGGTGAACCGGAGGTGATCGACCCGCGACCCATGACGGGAGCCCTCATCGGCGCCATGGTCATGCTCGCGGTCGGGTTCAGCCTGGCTCTGTGGGCCTTGACCGACAGCCTCGCAGCAACCCGTTCGATAGAACTGCCGAGCCTTGAAGTGCCGGAGGTCGAATCGCTCGATCTCGGAGCAGCGAGGTCCGAGCTCGAGGAACTCGGGTTCGAGGTTGAGGTTCAGTTCCAGCCCAACGAGGACCCGACCAAACCCAAAGGTGTCATCATCGGGCAGCGGCCCCTCGCGGGATCGAAGATCGAACAGGGTGAACTGGTCGTGATTCTCGCGAGCGACGGACCGCTCGGGCAGGCGGTGCCGGCGGTCGAGGGCCAACAGGTGGGTGACGCAATCGCGACGCTTCAGGCGACAGGACTGGCGGCGGAGCCGGTACCCATGCCGAGCGAAACGATCCGTGTAGATGAGGTGATCGCCACGGACCCGCCGTCGGGAGCGCGGGTGCCAACTGCCGGTGCGATCAAAGTGCTGGTGTCGTCGGGTCCGGCGCCGCGAAACGTCCCACCGATCATGAACAAGCCGGTGGAGCAGGCGCTCGCCGACATCGGCCGCGCCGGCCTTGCCCCTGGGAAGATCACACGGGTCTTTCGCGATGACCTCGAGCCGGGAACCGTCTTCGAGGTGGACCCGCCCGACGGGAGCGCGGTGCCACGCGATACCCCCATCGCACTGAGCGTCGCCGGTCCCGAACCGACGTCGACGGTTCCCTACATGGTCGGCCTGCTCCAGGAGTCCGCGCAGCGGGTCGCGAGCGGAGCGGGGATCACCCTCAAGATCGTGACGACACCGGTGTCCCCAGGTGACGCGCTGGCCGGGAGGGTCGTCTCCCAGGGTGTTCCCCCACAGGCCGAGGTGAAGGAACGGTCGGCGGTGGAGATCACCGTTGCCCAGGTGGTCGAGCCGGTGCCCGCAGCGACGACCACCGCACCACCGCCGGGTGGTTGAGTTGGCAGGTATCGTCCGCGAACAGGTCGGCTCCTAGAGTTGCGCACCAACGACGGCGATTCCGGGGAGCACACGTGGAACCAACCCGAGGCGGGTTCACGATCGAGGAGACCGCTCGGCGGCTCGGCCACGCGAGGTGGGTCGAGATCCGCCTGTTCGAGTTGCTCGGTGCGTGGGTCGGCGACACGGTCGACACCGACGTCAAGCTGCGCTTCGCCTCGGCGTCGCGCCACTGCGGGTGGCATGCCGAGTTGCTGGGGGAACGCCTTCCGACCGTTCGCGAGCTTTCACCGCAACGGCAAACCGCTCCCGGATCGCCCACAGTTGTGGAGCTTTTCGATGACATCGCCGGCACGACGAGCACCGCTGGACGAATGTCAGCGCTTCACAGGGTCATCCTTCCTCACCTGATCGCTGCTTACGGCTGGCACCGCGATCGCTGCACTCCGGTCAGTGATCAGTCGGTCGAGCGCACGCTCGGGTTCCTCCTCCGTGACCATCTGGACGAGTGGCGTTTCGGCGAAATGTGGCTCCAGCAGCATCCTCCCTCAGATCCGCTGCCGCGGGATCGTTGGGAGTCGCTGCTGGTGAGCGCCGGGGGAATATCGGGCCCCACCACCTTTGTTGAACCCCGTGACCTCGCACCCGACTCAAGTCGGGATGGGTCCGGTGTCGAACAACCTGCCTGACCGAAAAGGACATCCCGAACGAAAAAGGGTTGACGCGATTCGTAGGTTTCTACAGCGTTCGTCATCTCCCTCCAACGGGAGATGGCTGAGTGGAAGTGAAGGTTCCCGACGTGGCGAAAGACCGTGTAGAGCGCGATGAAGAGGACCTTGTCCGCCTCTATCTGACCGACATCGGTCAGTACCCGCTGTTGACGAAGGACGACGAGGTTCGGCTCGCGCAGGCGATCGAGGCTGGCGCGCTGGCAGGCGCGGAGCTCGAAGATCCGATTCGAACCGTCAGCGCAGCACGTCGGAGGGAACTGAGGCGCCAGGTTCGTGCAGGCGAGGAGGCGGAACGCACGTTCGTGCAGTCGAACCTCCGGCTGGTCGTCTCCATCGCGAAGAAGTACCAGGCCTCCGGCTTGCCGCTTCTGGACCTGGTTCAGGAAGGCAACCTCGGTCTCATGCACGCGGTGGAGAAGTTCGACTGGCGGAAGGGGTTCAAGTTCTCCACGTACGCGACGTGGTGGATTCGCCAGGCGATCACCCGCGGTATCGCGAACACCGGCCGGACGATCAGGCTCCCCGTACACGCCGGCGACACGCTGGCGCGCCTGCAAAAGGCGCGGTCCCGGCTCGAACTCAAGTTGGGCCGCGCCGCCACCCTGGCGGAGCTCGCGGCGGAGGTGGAGCTGCCGGAGGACAAGGTCACGGAGGCGTTGCGATTCGCGTCCGAGCCGCTGTCGTTGTCCGAGCCGCTCCGCGAAGACGGAGACGCTGAGCTCGGCGACGTTGTCGAGGATCGGTCGGCGGACTCGCCCTTCGAGGTGGCGGCGAACGCGCTGCTGCCTGACGAGATCCTGCGGCTGCTCTCACCACTCGATGACCGCGAGCGGGAGATCCTCAAGCTCCGGTACGGCCTCGACCGTGGTGAGCCGCGAACGCTCGAGGAGGTCGGCGATCACTTCCAGCTCACCCGTGAGCGGATCCGTCAGATCGAAGCGCGTGCCATGTCGAAGCTGCGACACCCCAGTTCCGACACCGGCGCACGCGATCTCCTGGCCGTGTAGCGCGGCGCTGACAATTGCGAGTGCCTGCCGACCGTTGACGGCAGCGGTATCACGACGTAGCTTCTCGTCACCTTCCCCTCTGTAGTCGTACGACGCGCTCTCTGCGCTCCTACGGAGGAATCGTGCTGTACCCGCTGTGGACGGCCAAGCCCGGATCGGGCTGCTCAACGATCGCGCTCGCGCTGTCGGTCGGATTGGCGGAACGACACCGTGACGTCCTGCTCGTCGATCTGAACGGCGATCTGGCAGCCGCAGCCGGGTTGAGCGATCCGGCCGAGGGGGTGACCGACTGGCTGGCCGCGCCCGAGGCCGACAGCGCGGCGCTGGGAAGGTTGGAGGTCCCCATTCGTGCGGGGGTCCATCTGCTTGCGTGTGGTCGGGCCAACCAATGGACCCCAACCCGCGGGGAGGTGCTCTACCGTTTGCTCCGGCATGAGGCCCGCGACGTCGTCATCGACATCGCGACTGTCGAGCGGTGGGAAAGCACGGCCATCCAGCAGTTGCGTCGACGAGTCGCGGTGAACGACTCACTCCTGGTCACCAGAGCCTGCTACCTGGCTCTACGCCGGGCCGAGAATGCCCCGGTCCGACCGTCAGGCGTCGTACTGGTTCGTGAACCGGGCCGATGGATCGACGCGCGAGGTATCGAGCGCACCTTGGGCGCTCCGGTCGTCGCGCAGATCGACCACGATCCGGCGATCGCGCGGGCGGTCGACTCCGGTCGGCTGGTCAAACGCCTGCCGCGCCCACTCCACCGACAGGTGGGGAGTCTGGCGCGATGACCTTGCATGACTCCGTACGCCGCCGGTTCCTGGCCGATGATCGAACCGGGACCGATGCCCGTCAGGTGCTGACCGAACTGGTGAGAACCGAGGCGCCGTTGGCAACGGAGGGCGAGGCCGAGGACCTGGTAGATGCACTCTGGGCGGAGCTTGTCGGTCTCGGTCCACTCGAACCGCTGTTGCGCGATGACGAGGTCTCCGACGTGCTGGTGAACGGTCCAGGCGAAGTCTGGGTGGAGCGGCTCGGCCAACTCGAACGAACGGGTGTGGTGCTGGACGCGGACGAACTCGCGGTGGTCGTCGAACGCGCCTTTCGACGGGAAGGTCCCGGGGTCGACCGGTCCCGCCCCATCGGCGACGCCCGACTCGATGGGGGAGCGCGGATCAGCGTCGTGCTCCCGCCGGCTGCGGTCGACGGCCCAGTGGTCGCCGTTCGCCGATTCGCGGCGAAGCCGGTGCCGCTCGACGCGTTCGCTCCGGAATCGGTAGCGAACTGGCTCACCGACGCGGTCACCGAGCGCGCCAACGTGGTCGTCTTCGGTGCGACCGGCGCCGGCAAGACCACCCTCCTGAATGCGCTTGGCGCGGTGATCGACCCACGACTCCGTGTTGTCACGATCGAGGAAGCGGCCGAGCTCCGCCTCCCGCTTCCACATGTGGTCCGACTGGAGTGTCGTCGAAGCAATGCCGAGGGCACAGGTGCGATCGAGCTTCGTTCGCTGGTACGCGCCGCGCTGCGCCTCCGGCCGGACCGGATCGTCGTCGGCGAGGTGCGTGGCCCCGAGGCGCTCGACATGATCTGGGCGCTCGCGAGTGGCCACGACGGCTCGCTGTCGACGTGCCACGCGCGCTCGGCGACCGAGGCTCTCGCTCGGCTCGAGACGTTCGTGATGATGGCCGACGCGGGGCTCCCCCTGGCTGCGGTCAGGGCTCAGATCCTGTCCGCAATCGACGTGCTCGTAGGCGTTACTCGGGACGGTGCCCGGCGACGGGTGAGCTCGATACACCGCGTACGGCGCGTCGCCGAAGGTGGACAACTGTCCCCCGTACTTCTCGACGGCCAGTGGATTCGCACCCCGGAGCCTGGTTCATGACGCCGTCCGTCGACATCACGACGGTCGGACTCCTCCTGATGACTGTGGTGGGCTCGGCCGCCCTCGCTCGCGGCTTCCCGCCCAGGTTTCGGCACCTCGGGGGCGAGGTCTCTCAGCGCGTCACTCGGCGCGGTCGGGGTCAACGACGCAACCGCCGCGAAATGGAGCGCTCCTTGCCGATGATCTGCGAAGCGATCGCCCGCGAGGTGCGCTCGGGGGCGTCCCCCGCGGGAGGGCTGCTCGCCGCGTCGCGACAACTCCCCGACGTCGACGTGACGAGAACCGGTCTGGGTTCGGTCGCGTCGGCGCTCGAGCGGGGGGTGCCGATGCGAACGGCACTCGCGGACTGGGGCGACCTCTATCGGTCACCGTCGCTCGCTCAGGTCATCGCCGTAATGTGTGTCGCCGACGACGTCGGTGGACAGTCGGCGGGTGCGTTCGATCACGTGGCACGGTCGCTCCGTGATCGGGTCGAGGTGGCCGACGAGGCCCGGGCACTCTCCGCGCAAGCGCGTGCGTCGGCGGTGCTGCTCACGACCCTCCCTCCGTGCGCTGCCTTCCTGCTCGCCCTGATCGAGCCTGCGGCAGGATCATTTCTCATCGGGACGGCGGCCGGCTGGGCGTGTCTCCTCGCCGCCGGCCTCCTGCTCACCGTCGGGTGGACGTGGCTGCGCCGACTCGCGGGGTCCGCTGATGTCTGAGCTCGTGGTCGCGCTCTGGGCGTGCATCGTGGTCGTGGCCGGCTGGGTGTCGCGACCGCTGACGGACCGTCGGCAGGCCTCCCGGGCAGCCGGCGCGATGCTCGCTCTCGCGGTCCGATCCGGAGCCTTGCCCCGTCGGAATCGTTCGCGAGGGCACCGACGTCGCGAGACGAGCAAACTCGGGCATCTCGCCGGTACGGTTGACCT
>JAIBBP010000205.1 GCA_019694615.1 Microthrixaceae bacterium
AGTTCGAACTCGCCGTGGCGTTCGAGCTCGACGCCGGCGAGGTGCTCGCGACGATGGGGCCGAACGGCTCGGGGAAGTCGACCCTGCTCGGGGTGATCGCCGGAATCGTTGACGCCGAGGGGCGGGTCGAAGTCAACGGGGTTCCGTATCTCGGGGACGGGCGATTCGTCGGTCCGGCCGACCGCGAGGTGGGCGTCGTTTTCCAGGACTACCTCCTGTTCCCGCATCTCGATGCCCTCGACAACGTCGCGTTCGGCCTCCGATGCCGTGGGGCGCGCCGACGCTCGGCGCGGGCGGCGGCTGGGGAGTGGTTGGACCGCTTCGACGTCGGCGGGCTTGCCCATCGCCGGCCCGACGAGTTGTCCGGAGGTCAGGCCCAACGGGTCGCGCTGGCCCGAGCGCTGGCGACCGAGCCGCGAGTGCTGCTGCTCGACGAACCGCTGTCGGCACTCGACGCATCGGTTCGCCACGACGTTCGCCGAGATCTCCGCAGGCACCTGGCCGATTTCGGCGGCACCACGGTGCTCGTCACCCACGACCCGGTCGACGCGTTCTCGCTGGCGAGTCGAGCGCTGGTGCTGGAGAACGGTGCCGTCACGCAGTCGGGATCGATCGCGGATCTGGTCGCGGCTCCGAGGTCGCGGTTTGTCGCCGACCTCGTGGGTGTCAACCAATACCGCGGGACGCGCCGGCGCGACGGCTCGATTGCGCTTGACGGCGGGGGGTCGCTGATCGCCGCCGAGGTGTCCGAAGCCGCCCGACCCCCCGGTTCCGATATCGAGGCCGGCGAGGCTGTGTTTGTGGTCGTGCGCCCGAACTCCGTCGGTATCCACACCACGCCTCCCGCCGGTTCGGCGCGCAACGTGTGGGCGGGCGAGATCGACACCCTGGAGGTGGGTGGTGGCCGCACCCGGGTTCGTGTGCTCGGGACACCGTCGATCGTCGCGGAGGTGACCTCCTCCGCGGTTGCCGATCTCGGACTCGCCGTCGGGGCCACGGTCTGGGTCAGCGTCAAGGCGACCGAGATCGAGGTTCTCCCCGCCTGACTCGGCACAACCGGCCAGAGATTTCGGTCAGGTGGGAAGGACGGCCTCGATGTCCGCAACGAGCGACTCCGGCGACTTGGTCGGTGCGTACCTTCCGACGACCTGCCCACCGGGCGAGACCAGGAATTTCGTGAAGTTCCACGCGATGCACCCGCCGAGGAGGCCACGTTTCTGCGCCGTCAGCCACCGGTACAGCGGGTGGGCCTTGCGGCCGTTGACGTCGACCTTGGCGAACATCGGGAACGTGACGCCGTAGGTCAACGAGCAGAACTCCGCGATCTGCTCTTCGTCACCGGGCTCCTGGTGGCCGAACTGATCGCAGGGGAACCCGAGGACGACCAGTCCGCGGTCAGCGTAGGTGTCGTAGAGACGTTCGAGACCTTCGTACTGCGGGGTGAACCCGCATTTGGATGCGACGTTCGCGATGAGGAGGGCCTTGCCCTCGTACGCGGCGAGGGACTGCGTTCCGCCGTCGATCGTGGTGGCTTCGAAGTCGTAGATGCCGGTCATGAATCAGATATCGCGGTTTGGTATTCCAGTTGGTGTCATCGGAGTTCGTCCCGTCGGGGAGGTCGCACCAATGCCTCACGGCCCATAGGGCTGCAATCTTCCCACGCCCGCTGCGTACGTGTGACCAACGGAGAGACGCGGTGGGCGGCCCTAACGCGGGTCGACCCAGTCGACGAACCGCTGGCAGTTCTCCTGTTCGAACCGAAGACCGAAGTAGCAGGAGCGTGCCGTCGTCGTCTCGAGCAGGTGGCCCTCATCGTCCCACGCCCAGGAATGCTCCCTCCAGAGTTCGTCGTCCGACAGTGCGTAGCCGGTGCCGATGAACGTGGCTTGCCCGGATCGCCAGAGCGCAGCGACGTTCCGGTGGCACTCGCTTGCGTCGCCGCCGACGTAGATGACATAGCTCGGCGCGTACACCTTGCCTTGCTCTTGGATCATCCCGAGGAGTGGGTCGGGCTCCGGAGGAGGGACGGCCAACGCCCCGCCGTGAGCGAGAAGGATCGGAGCAAAGCCGAGCCAGGCGTCTTTCCACCCGGGGTGGGTCGCGTCCTGGCCGTCGAGTCTCGACTCGAGAAAGCGTGCTCGTTCCTCTCGTTCCGCTGGGTCCACGAATACAAGTCTGGCCGATGGAGGCCGTAGCCGAGTGAGCCGTTGCGTCAGGATGTTCCGCTTGCGCAACCCGCCAGTCTGTGTGATTCCCTGACCACGTCGAACGACCACCGACTCGAGATTGCGCGTAGCGGTCCTGACAGCAGGAGGACGAGCGTCTACTCGCTGTGGCCGGGAGCGATCCGGGTTCGCAGCCACGCAGCGATCTGTGCTTCGCTCCACCCGCCCGATGCGATCTCGAGCACGGCATGTTCGGCCTCGTCGACCGTTGGCGGCTCGACCCACGTCCAGTCGTTGAGGACGAGGAGTATCGGAGCGCGACCCACGCGACGCGCTTGTTGCCGTCGGGTAGAGGGTGGTTCTTGGCGAGCCGGGCGATGAGGACAGCGGCCTTGTCGACGAGGTCCGGGTAGAAGTCGTCATCGCCGAAGCCTGCGGCCGGCGCGTGGAGCGCCGAGTCGGCCAGATCGAGCTCGGCGACCTTGGCGATGAGGCCTTCGTCGAGGCCGGTGACCGCTGCAGCATGCCGATGTAGTCCGCGAGGTCGAGGTACTCGACGCTCACTTCGCAAGTCGCTCGAGCAGCTCGCGGTCCTCCTCGATGATCTGCTGTACGCGCTTCTTGAACTTGGGATCTCGGCGACGCTGGTCGATCGCTGCAGACAGAGCGTCCTTGATGGTCTCGTTCACGCTCTTTCCCTCGACCCGAGCAAGTGCCTCGGTGTCAGCTGTCAATGGTCAGATCGTCGGGAAGTCGGACGGTCATGTTCTTCGTCATGGTGTCATGCCGCCACCGCGGCTGCGCCGCGGGGCGTTCTTCGCTGGTCAGACGTAGCGACGTCGCGAACGCCTGACTACCAGACGCCTTGGTTGGTTCGGTCAACAGCGATCTCCTACCGTGCCCACAGGGAGGACCAATGGAACACGGAAAACCGGGTCACGCGGCTCGCACGAAGGCCGAGGATGCGGCACGCGCCGCTGAGCACCTGGAACGCAAGGCGGCGAACGCTCGAAAGGTGTCGAACGACTACGCCGCCGGCGCCGCCGGCGAGGAGGCGGTTGCTCAGGCACTCTCCCCGCTGAGCGCCGAGGGCTGGTTTATGCTGCACGACCGGGTGATGCCAACCGGCGGCAACATTGACCACATCGTGGTCGGCCCCGGATCGGTCATCGTGTTGGACGCCAAGGCGTGGAACGGCGAGCTCACGGTTCGTGACGGCCGGCTGTACAACGGCACCTGGAACCAGGAGAAGGCGCTCGCGAAGTTGGCGGCCCAGCGCGAGGCGGTGAGCTCAGCGCTGGGGGTCGTCGGCCCCGTCGACATGGCGCTGGTCATCACCACGCAGCCAGCGTTCGGTCCCGATGCCGTGGGCGAGGCCGTGGTGCTTGGAATTGGGCACCTCCTCGAAGCGGTGCAGTCCAGTCGCACGAGCTACTCCGCTGCACAGGTCGACTCGATGGTCTCGATCCTGCTCGACGCGTTCCCCGCAGCGGGAACAGTGCCGCCAGCAGCGGCCGGGTTACAACAGGTGGACGGGGTCGAGGTGGGTGACCTGTTCGATCGAGCCAATCGCTTTCTCTTCCTCAACCAGTGGAAGCGCCACGGGAAGCACCACATCTACGTGCGAGACGAGGACGGTGAGCAGTACGGATTCAAGAACGTGCTCGATGGGACGCTCCATCTCGATCATCAGAACGATGCAATGGTCGAGGCGGTGCTGCGTGCTGCCACCCCGACAGGGCTCCAGCTCACCCCGCGTGATGTCCCCAAGCTGACCATCCCCATCACCGGTGGACGCCTGTTGGGACTCATCGGCCGCCTGTACTGCTCGTCGATCGTCGGTTCCCGCTGGCAGTCAAGGGGCAAGGACCTCCTGTACGGAACGTTGGTCAATCCGACCGACGGCGTACTCGATCTGGGCTACGTCGATCTGGCTACCGGTTGGATCAAGCCGGCATCACAAGGCCCGCTCTCCCGGGACCGGGGACCTGCAGAGCGCTACCTCGCTCTCCTTCGCGACCGCAGCCCGTTCACCGCAGGCTGAGTTGGTGTCGACGTCGTACTTGGCCCACGGCACCGGCGACCGGGTCGCGCGATCCGAGATGGGGACATCGACGCCAGATTCGGACCTCGACGACTTGGGCGGCGCGGGTATCGGATTCCTGGATCCAGTTGGCGTAGGTGTTGTCGGTGGTCGTCACGTCGAGGTGACTGTCGCGGCCGGAGACGCCGCGGACTGGTATGTAGGCGCTGTCGGACAGCCCGGGGACGCACGGCGCGCACGCCGCTGCCAGAACCACGCGCACGCCGCTGCCAGAACCAATGGTGAGTCGGCTACTCGAAGGGGAGTTCTGGGTGGACTGTCGATGCCTCAGCCGTCTACCGGACCGTAGACGGCTTTATAGATGGCGCTGGCCTCGTAGACCCGCCCCCGAGAGCGGCCGGTGGTTTCACCCGAGCTACTGGCTCGAACCGTTCGGCAGCCACTACCTACGCGGGATCGTTCTCGTGGGCATTGGGCTTGTCGGGGTGCTCGGCCATTGACCAGGCCGATCCAGACCTCGGCGCCTTGCGCCCATCTGGTCTCCTTGGCGGCCACCGAATCGCAGTTGCCGAGCTCCGGTGGCGTCATTGATCTGTCCGGAAATCCGTCGCTAGCAATGTAGCTTGATCTGTCGATGATCTGGCGGCGGTGCTGAGTCATGTGCCGAAAGCCACGGCGTGGACCTCGCCGGCCGGCTCTCAGGGAGCACGCACTCCCTTGGGTGTGAGGAGACCGCTCTCGTAGGCGAAGACCACGAGCTGGGTCCTGTCCCTCAGTGCCAGCATCAACAGCAGCGATCGGATCCGTCGCTGCACCTCGTCGACGCCGATGCCGAGGTTTCGGGCGATCTGCTCGTCGTCGTCGCCCCGGCCGACGCCGACGACCACAATTGCGTCGCCGGTGCTGAGCCCACTCCGTGCCCGGGCGATGTCGGGGCGGCCACCGCGATCGGGCGTGAGCGAGGCGATCAACCGCACGGTCTCCGCCGGCCATAACAGCCGGCTGTCGTCGGCAGCCGTCCGCACGGCCAAGGCGAGCTCGGCGGGGCGGGCGTTCTTCGAGACGAAACCCCGTGCTCCGTCACGGAGCGACTCGTATACGTACTCGTCGGCTCCACGATCGGTCAGCATCACGACGGCGGGTCGTGGAGCGGTCCCGCCGGCGAGCGTGCTGCGGTCGTGCGCCTGCAGGAGCTGAGGCGACGCACGTTGCGGCTTGCTCGATCTTTGCGTGATCACGGTGGTCCGGAGAGGTCACAGACTTGCATCACTGGTGCTCGTCCGCCACGGACGAGGCGAGGAGTGCGCCGACGCCTACGGACTCGTGGTCGAATTGCTCCAGAAGAGCGCGGCGAACGAACTTGCCATCGACCAAGCCGATCCAGACCTCGGCGCCGACGACGACCTCGATATCGGTTTGGTGAAAGAGGCGGTCAGGGCGGAGTGCTGGGTAGGGAAGTGGTGCCGAGGAGCGTCAGGTGTCCCGGCGGGAGGGGCTCGAACACCGCGATCACGATGCCGGTGCGTGTGGCGGATGGTGCGACCACACCGTGGAAGCCCGCGAAGTGCGCGGCGTGGCCCACCGCGGCGCATGCGGAGCGATCGTCGCCCGAGATGTCATCGGCTGTCAGGGCCACGTTCGCGAGCGCTTCTGTTGAGGTGAGATCAAGGACGTCCAGGTTGCTGACCTCGATTTCGTGGATGTCTCGTGGGAACTGCACCACGGGCTGCGTGGCGACCAACCGCTGGAGCTCGGCAAGGCAGGCTTGCTTCGGCTGCGCAAGGTAGAGGGTCGCGACGGTGTCGGCGGGGTTCCATCTGCCACCGTTCCGGTAAGAGCCCTGGCCCGACAACGCTTGGCGGCCGGGTGCGGTGTGACGCCACGTCATGCCCGACCAGGTTGTCGCGCCCTGGCGAAGGACGGCGTCGATCAGGGCGGAGTCGGGGGTTATGCGACGATCCCGTCTGCGATCGCGTCGATCAACGCCAGAACCGACCGGTAGTCAGCGGCGTGGATCCGCTCCGACGGTTTGTCGCCGCCGAGCAGTCGATTGGGACTGAAGATCCAGGTGTTGGCGTCGTCGGGGCTCAGTCCGAGCACTTCGACGAGTTGTTCCGCGACGTAGGCGAGCTCCAGCAGTCGTTCCCGTGCGGTCGGCTGGGGATTCACGTCGCCGCGCACCCACCGCCCGACGGTGCGACCACTGGTTCCGACGATCCGCCCGACCTCCTCCTGTGTGAGGTGAGCCCGTTCGCTGAGTTGGGTCACCTTCGAAGCGATAGCCGTTGCGCCCATCTGGTCTCCTTGGCGGCCACCGAATCGCAGTTGCCGAGCTCCGGTGGCGTCATTGATCTGTCCGGAAATTCGTCGCTAGCAATGTAGCTTGATCTGTCGATGATCTGGCGGCGGTGCTGAGTCATGTGCCGAAAGCCACGGCGTGGACCTCGCCGGCCGGCTCTCAGGGAGCACGCACTCCCTTGGGTGTGAGGAGACCGCTCTCGTAGGCGAAGACCACGAGCTGGGTCCTGTCCCTCAGTGCCAGCATCAACAGCAGCGATCGGATCCGTCGCTGCACCTCGTCGACGCCGATGCCGAGGTTTCGGGCGATCTGCTCGTCGTCGTCGCCCCGGCCGACGCCGACGACCACAATTGCGTCGCCGGTGCTGAGCCCACTCCGTGCCCGGGCGATGTCGGGGCGGCCACCGCGATCGGGCGTGAGCGAGGCGATCAACCGCACGGTCTCCGCCGGCCATAACAGCCGGCTGTCGTCGGCAGCCGTCCGCACGGCCAAGGCGAGCTCGGCGGGGCGGGCGTTCTTCGAGACGAAACCCCGTGCTCCGTCACGGAGCGACTCGTATACGTACTCGTCGGCTCCACGATCGGTCAGCATCACGACGGCGGGTCGTGGAGCGGTCCCGCCGGCGAGGGTGCTGCGGTCGTGCGCCTGTAAGAGCTGCCGGGTTGCAGCGACGCCGTCGAGCACCGGCATCAGCACGTCGAGCAGTACGACGTCCGCATGGGTCGCAAGGGTGACGTGGATCGCCTCCGCCCCGTTCGCTGCCTCGCCGACGATCGAGATGCCCTCGGAATGATCGAGGAGCGACGCGATCTCGGCCCGGGTCAGGTCGTGGTCGTCGGCGACGACGACCCGGATGGTGTGGGGTGGCTCGCGATCCATCCGCGTTGATTCGGCACGAAAGGGGCTGCGCTGAAGCCCGAAACCGGCAGACGCGCCGATGTAGCGTGGCTCGCCGTGACTGCACCATCACCCTCGTCGCCCCTCGCTCGGGGGAGCGCGACTGTCCGCCTCGGCGATCTCGACGCCGGCCCGGTCGCCACGGCGAGCCGGGGCGGGGTCGTGACGATCGGGCGCACCCGCGTGACCTGGTGGGTCGGAGCGGAGGACCGCTGGCACGTGCCGTCGGACGACGCGTCGACTCGGGACCAACTCGATGAGGGCACGCCGGTGGTCGAGACCCGTGTGCGGATCCCGAGCGGCGACGCCGTCGGCCGTGTGGCCGTCACTCGGGTCGAAGGTGTCGTCGGGCCGTCGATCGTCATCGAGGTCGAGAACGCCTCCCCTTTGCCCGTGGCGTTCGCGTGGATCGTCGAGTCCTCGGCCCCGCTGCACGGACTCGTGGGCGAGGGCGGACATGCCGAGGTCGA
>JAIBBP010000175.1 GCA_019694615.1 Microthrixaceae bacterium
GCTCAAGGCCTCCAGGGCTCAAGCTGTCGCGTGCGGGCTCACCCGGGCCAGACGTCGCGGAGCACCGAGGGACCGAAGTCCTCCTTGTGGACGTAGCGCACGGCGCCGCAGTCCGCTGCGCCGGCCGGCAGGTCCGACGCGTTGTACGTCGACATGAGCACGACGACGGTTTCGGGAGCGTCCGCAACGATCCGACGAGTTGCCTCGATGCCGTTCATCTCACCCAGGTTGATGTCCATCAGGACGATCCCCGGACGCAACTCCCGCGCCATGTCGACGGCCTCCTCGCCGCTCTCGGCCTCCCCGACCACCGTGAATCCACCGGTCACGCCGACGACGGTGCGCGCGACCATGCGGAAGGGTCGCTGGTCGTCGACGATCAGGACGCCCGCCTCGTCGCCCGCGGTGTTCGCGATCGGGTCGCTGGGCTCTGAACTCACGTCGAGATCATCGCATCCCGCGCGAGGGCATCACAGGGTGGCGCCACCCAATCGGTGAGGGGTGCTGGCACCCCCGACCGCGTGGGCCGCCCGGCCCATCCGACCGTCGTCGTCACCCGTCGAGTTCCGCGATCCACAACGCGGCCGTTCCGTCGGAGGGTGCCCGCCAGTCACCACGCGGCGACAGTGCGCCGCCGGAGCCGACTTTCGGACCGTCGGGCATGGCGGACCGCTTGAACTGGCTCGTCGCCATGAAGCGGGTGAGGAACACCCGAAGCCAGCGGTCGATCTCGTCGTCGGTGTAGGAGCGACGGTCGCGGACGTCGATGTCATCGGGCCAGCGGCCACGCTCGGTATCGCCCCACGCCTGCGAAGCGAGGAACGCGACCTTCGACGGTCGATAACCGAAACGCAGCACGTAGTACAGGTGGAAGTCCTGGAGTTCATACGGGCCGACGACGTCCTCACTGCGCTGCCCCACATCGTCGGCTCGCCCGGCGTCACCGTTCTCGGACTCGTCCCCCAGCTCGGAGTGAGGCACGAGCTCTGGAGACACCGCGGTGTCGAGCACGTCGAGAAGCACCTCAGAGGCGCCGACCAGATCGGGCTCGCCCGCCGCCCAGCGGACTAGGTGCCGGATCAGAGACTTCGGGACCGACGAGTTGACGCCGTAGTGCGACATCTGGTCTCCGACGCCGTAGGTGCACCACCCCAACGCAAGCTCCGACAGATCACCCGTGCCGAGCACAATCCCGCCCCGGTGGTTGGCTACACGAAACAGCAGCGACGTTCGGGCGCCGGCCTGCACGTTCTCGTAGGCCACGTCGTAGATCGCCTCGCCCGAGGCCGCCGGGTGGCCGATGTCCGCCAGCATCTGCTGTGACGCCGGCCGGATGTCGACCTCCTCCGCGGTAACACCGAGAGCGCCCATCAGGCGATGGGCGTTGCGCAGGGTGCGAGCGCTGGTAGCGAAGCCGGGCATGGTGATACCCAGCACGTCGGAGCGGGGACGGCCGAGCTGGTCCATGCACCGCACCGCCACCAGGAGCGCGTGGGTTGAGTCGAGACCGCCGGACACGCCGATCACGACCTTGTCGCTCCTGGTCGCAGCGAGGCGCGTCGCGAGTCCGTTGACCTGGATGGAGAACACCTCACGGCAACGCTCGTCACGCTGGCGCGGGTCGGCGGGCACGAACGGGAATCGCGGGACGTCGCGTCGCAGTGGGCCGGGATCGCCGGCATCGCCCAGCTCGAAGCTCACCGTCCGGAAGCGTCGGTGATCCGCATGGTCGTCGGCGCAGTCGCCGAAGCTCGTGGTGCGCACACGGTCGGCGATCAGGCGGTCGAGATCGACGTCGGCAACCACCAGATGCGGGTCGACGGCGAAGCGCTCCCCTTCGGCAACGATGTTTCCGTTCTCCGCGATGAGGCCGTGGCCGTCCCACGCCAGATCGGTCGTCGACTCCCCTGCGCCTGCAGCCGAGTAGACGTAAGCAGCGATCGTTCTGGCGGACTGACCGGCGCAGAGCTGACGGCGGTAGTCGGCCTTGGCGATCGTGATGTTGCTGGCGGAGGGATTGGCGACGACGGTCGCACCCGCCAGGGTCGACCAGGTGCTCGGCGGCACGGGAACCCAGAGGTCCTCGCAGATCTCGACGGAGAGGACGAAATCGGCAATGTCGGTTGCGTTGAAGAGCAGGTCCGCCCCAAAGGGCACGGACGTGCCGTCCACGTCGATCTCGTCGCGGCGCACCGAGCGAGCCGCGGAGAAGTGCCGCTTCTCGTAGAACTCCCGGTAGTTCGGCAGGTACGACTTGGGAACCACGCCGAGCACCCGCCCGCCGTGCACCACCGCGGCGACGTTGTACAGCTGCTGCCCCTGTCGCATCGGCAACCCGACAACGGCAACCGTCGGCAATCCGACCGACGCGTCGCGAATCGTGCACAGCCCGGCGACGGCGGCGTCGAGAAGTACCTGTTGGTGGAGAAGGTCGCCGGACGTGTAGCCCACGAGACCCAACTCCGGGAACACGGCCAGGGCGACGCTGTCATCGGCGGCCCGGTGCAGCAGGTCGATCGTGTCGGCGACGTTCGCGACGACGTCGGTCACACGAAGACGCGGCACTGCCGCTGCGACCCGGACGAACCCGTGGTCGTAGAGAGAGCGGTGACCGGCGTCGGTGCGGCGTCGTTGCGTGTTCACGACATCGCATCCTGACGCCCCAGCGCTCGCCAATCCAGCACCTTCGATCTCGCGGGCGCAACCGAGCCGGCCTCCGCGCCCGACCCCGACATGCTCGCCCTACCGCATCAGCATCTGGTCGACCGGAGCGAAGTCATCGGTCAGCGGTTCAGCACCGCCGATGATCCCCGCGACCCGCGACTCGGCCACGAACACACCGTCGTCGGGGTCGACAGTCAAATCAGCGATCGGGGCATCGGACGCGACGAGGATCTGGTTCTGCCGGAGGTCACCGACTCCGCCAGGCGGCATGATCGCCGCGACGTGGTCGAACGACTCGACGAGCGTCGCGAGCTGGGCACGGGCGTATCGGTTGGCCCCTCCGTCGATCACGTTCATGACGTAGATCCCACCGGGTCGCAGCACGCGGCGGAGCTGACGCATCGTCTCGACGGTCGTGAGATGCCATGGAACCGACGTGCTGGCGAAGGCGTCGCCAACGATCAGGTCGAACCCGTCGGTGGGCAGGTCGGCCAGCGCCAGACGGGCGTCGCCGACGACGATGTCCGCGGCATCCTCGGCGAGCCCCAATTCGTCCCGGGCGACCTCAACCAGCGTGGGGTCGATCTCCAGGACCACGTGGGTCGAGCCGGGTCGGGTCGCTGACAGGTAGCGCGGCAGGGTGAACCCGCCTCCACCGAGGTGGAGTGCATCGACGGCGGCCGCGTCGGGAGATGCCGCTTCGACGACATCCGCAATCAGCCGCACGTAGCGCAGTTCGAGATGCGTCGGGTCGTCGAGATCCACGTAGGCGTGGCGGGTGCGGTCGAGGATGAGGCTCCGGCCGGTGGGCCTCGACTCGTCTCGTTCGACGTTGATGCAGAAGTACGCCGACTCTCGGTCGCACGGCGGGGGAAGCGTCACTGCACCGAGACCGGGAACGAGCAGGATGACAACCGCTGCCCGGCCGCCGGGCAGCGACGCGTGATGCCGCACCGTGAGCACGATTCCGCCCACGATCGTGAGCCCGCCGATCAGGAGCACCACCCATTGCGTCGGCAGGGCGGTCACCAGCACGAAGCCGGTGAGGAACGTCCCCACGAGCGCACCGATCGTGCCCATCGCCGACACCCGCCCGACGATCGATCCGGAATCGTCGAGCGACTCCAGCAGCATCTTGGCGACCATCGGCGACACGGCGCTCAGCACCATGGCTGGAGCCAGGAACGCGGCGGTCGTCAGCACGACGATGGCGAACGGTCCGGATCCGACCAACGGCCCGAGCAACCGGAGGATCGGCAACGACGCCCAGATCAGGCTGCCCCCGATGACCAGTACCGGTCCGAGTAGCACGTTCGGGTCCTGGCGGTCAGCGAGGCGCCCGCCGATCGAGGCACCCAACGCGATGCCTGCTAGCACCGTGCCGATGACGCCGGTGAAGGTCTCCTGGGAGACGCCGACATAAGGGGCCATCAGGCGCCCCGCCAGCACCTCCAACACGAGCACCACCGCTGAGGTGCTGAACACGAGGAGACCGGCCCGGGAACCCTTCACGGCGGGGAAGCGTACGCGGACCGCGCACCTCCCTCCCCTCGCCGCACCCTCCGCATGCTCGTTCTGTCCTGCGAGAGCACCACCCGGGTGGTGCTCTCGCAGGACAGAACGAGCTGGGGATCTATGAACACTGATGTTCATAGATGGTACCCTCGCGGTCATGGCCCTACGTTTCAAGCACACCAAGTCCGATCTTCGGGGCAGACGAGTCGTCATCACCGGCGCGGCACGTGGGATCGGTGCCGCCTTGGCGCAGCGCCTCACCGAACGCGGCGCCAAAGTCGCCCTCGCCGGCCTCGAACCCGAACTGCTCGCCGCCGTTGCCACGCGCCTCGATGCTCCGTGGTTCGAGTGCGACGTCACCGACGAGGGAGCGGTCGACGCTGCCGTCGACGGTGCAGCCCAGTGCCTCGGCGGACTCGACGTCGTCGTCGCCAACGCCGGCATCGCCGCTCAGTTGCCCCTCGTCGGCGGGAATCCGGAGATCATGCGTCGAACCCTCGACGTGAACGTGATGGGGACGTACCTCACGCTGCGCGCCGCCGGTCGCCACGTCGCCCACTCCGACGGATATGCCGTCGCAGTCGCCTCGTTGGCGGCAGCGGTCCACGTCCCACTCCTCGGCGCATACAGCGCGTCGAAAGCAGCCGTCGAGGCGCTCGGCAACACCCTGCGCCAGGAACTGCGCCCGACGGGTGCCCGAGTCGGCGTTGCCTACTTCGCCGAGCTCGACACCGACATGACGAGTCGGGGGTTCGGCACCGAGGCAGCGCGGACCTTTCTCGGCAAGCGCAGCATCACCAAGGTCACGCCGCTCTCGGTCGGCATCGACGCGTTGGAACGTGGCATCGCCAACCGGTCACGGATCATCGCCGCACCGTGGTTCGTCGCCCCCGTACTCCCGGTACGAGCGATCGTCCAACCTGCCGTCGACGTGGCGATCCGCCGACGGGTCGCCGCCGCGGTCGACGTCGCTCGAGAGGAGATCGTCGATCTGACGACGCCTCAACCCGATCGAGCAGCTCGTTGAGCAGCGAGGCGAACCCTCGGATCGCTCCGGGCGGCCGACGGGACGTCGGCGTCCTCACGATGTTCATCACCGCGGTGTCTGGTCGGGTCACCGGAACTGCACCGCCAAACCTCTTCCTCACGCTCGGCCGCAACCGTCGGCTCTTCCGTCGGTGGCTGTGGTTCTCGGCCGCGCTCATGCCCGGCGGCCGCCTTGCGCGGAAGGAGTCCGAGCTGGCGATCCTTCGGGTCGCCCACCGGCGTGGCAGCGACTACGAGTGGGAACAGCACCGGCGTCTCGGCAAACGAGCGGGGCTCACAGACGCGGCAATCGACGCTGTTGCAGGACGGGCCCTCCCCAAGGACGGGGTGTGGACGAAGCGGGAGGGACTGATAATCGAGGCGATCGACCAGCTCGTCGATCACCGCGACGTCGACGACGACCTCTGGTCGCGACTGACCGCCCACTTCGACGACAACGAGTTGATCGAGCTCCTGATGCTCGCCGGCCAGTACGACGGCTTGGCGACGACCATCGGCGCGCTCCGCATCCGCACTGATCGCCCCCGCCGTGGGTGACGGTGCACCGTCGGTGGCGACCCGCCGACGACTCCCCCGCGGCCGGCACGGTTTGTCCCGCGAGGAGGTCGAGGGAGATCAGCGACTCCGCATCCTCGTCGGTGTGGCGGAGGCGATGGCTGACGGCGGCTACGTCGGCACGCCGGTTGCCGCGATCCTGCGGAGCGCCGGCGTTTCGCGGGAGACGTTCTACCGACTTTTTCCCGACAAGCACACGGCGTACCTCGCAGCGTTCGACCTCGTCGGCGGGGTGCTCCTCGCCGAGCTCGACTCTGCGATCGCCGGACCCGGCGACCCGCTCGACCCGCTCGACCGGGTCGAACGGGGGCTCGATCGATACCTCTCGACCATCGCTGAACACCGGGCCCACGCCCGGCTGTTCCTCGTCGAGTCGTACGCGGCAGGGGCCGACGCCATCGCTCGACGCCATGAAGTGCAGGAACGCATCACCGACGCTCTCGCCGCCCTGCTCGGAGCCCGGTCACCGAGCGGTCGCTTCGCCTGCCAGTCCGTGGTCGCGACGGTCAGCGCGCTGATCGTCCCACCGCTCGTCGCTGACGACGCCGATGCCATCGCCGCGCTCGCGCCGGCAGTGCTCGCCCACGTTCGCCGCCTCTACGACGCTGGCGTGTTCGCCGACTGAGCCCGTTTTGTCCTGCGAGAGCACCACCCGGGTGGTGCTCTCGCAGGACAGAACGGGCCTTGCGGGCGGCGGGCTATTCGAAACCGAGGGCCGTATGCAGCGACTCCAGCGCCTCCCTGGCGATAGGCATGTCCAGCTCGTAGTTCGAGCCCAGCATGACCGCGAGAGAAAGGTCCTTCTCGCCGAGTTGTCGTGTGTGGTCGAAGATCGGCCGGAGCCCGTCGTCGGCCGCCATCGACTGGGCGGTCGGCCGGATCGCGATCGCTCCGGGACCGCCGGTCACACGATCGGAGTGGCGGATCACTTCGCCGAGCAGAGTCAAGTCGACGCCCGACGCCTCGGCCAGCCGCATCGCCTCCCCAACGGCGGCGTAGGACGCGAACGTGACGAGATTGCGGGCGAGTTTGGCCCTGGTGCCGGCGCCGACTCCGCCCATCCGCGCAACCAAAGAGCCCATCAGAGCGAACGGAGCCTCGACGAGAGCGAACGCCTCCTCGGTCCCGCCGACCATGAAGGCGAGCGAACCCTCGGCCGCCCCCATTGCGCCGCCGGATACCGGAGCGTCGACGACGTGGACATCGTGAGCCGCAGCCATCGCCGCGAACCGCGCCGGTGAGTCGGCCTCAACGGTCGAATGGATCGCGACGACCGTGCCCGGCCGTGCCGTCCGCAGGATGCCCCTCGGGCCGTCGAGCACGTCGGCGACCTGTGCGTCGTCGCGCACCATCACCGAGATGACCATCGCCCGATCAGCGACGTCCGCCGGCGACGAGGCGACCACGGCACCCTGCTCAGCGAACGGCGCTGTTGCCTCCGGTACCACGTCGCACACCACGAGCCCGCCGGGCCACTCCACGAGTCGTCTGGCCATCGGTGCACCGATGTTGCCCAAGCCAATGAACCCGACTGCCGCTGTCTCCGACATCACTCCCCCGTCTCGCCGACTCCGGGGCACACTACGACGTGCGTGGCGTGGGTCGTTACGCGAGCGACGGCGTCGCCACCGCTAGGGTCCATCCCGTGGCAAAGCGTCCGCTCGTCGATACCTTCGCCGGGGGGATCCGTCGTCGCCCGACCAAGCCACAGGTCGCAGCAGTGGCGCTGACTGTATGTCTCTCCATCGGGCCGGTCGTCGGCCTCGCGACGATCATCAGCCGCAACCCCGACCCGGTGGCGACCCTTGTCGAGGGCCGCACTCCCCCCGAAGACGGCGCAGAAGTCGACATCGCCTTCACCACGGTCACTCCCACCGCAGGCACGATGACGGCGCTCATACAGGTGAGTCCCTTTCCCGAGCTGCTGGTGGACGGGGGACTCGCCGAAGACATGGTGCTCCGCGTCAACGACGCGCTCGGCGATACGTCTGTCACGTTCTCGCGCGGGCAGATCCCCCGCGCAGTCTCGGTCACGCTTCCACTCCGCGGCGGATCGATCGAGCGGTACCCGTTCGACCGGTACCAGTCGGCCGTCTTGATGAGCATGGAGCTCGCCACTCAATCCGACGACGGCGAACCGACCCGCGTGCCGTTCACGGTCGACGTGTCGTCGCAACTCGGCGACTTCACCGTGAAGGTCGACAGTTTCCGCGACGGGAACACTCGAGCCATGCCGGCTGTCGGTATCGCGTTCGAACTCTCGCGCGCGGCCACCGCGACGGCGTACGCCGTCGGCGTCATGGTGCTGATGTGGGGGCTGGCCCTCACCGGCGTCGCCATCCTGTGGGTTGTGACGATGCGATCCATCCCGATGCCACCGTGGTCGATCGGCTACCTGGTCGGCGTCCTCTTCGCACTCGCGCCGCTGCGGTCGTCGTTGCCGGGCAGTCCGCCGCCGGGAACGCTGCTCGACTTCGTTGCCTTCTACTGGTGCATCGCAATCGTCGGCTTCACGACGATCGCGTTGCTCTCCGTGTGGCTGCAACGCACCCGACCACCGAAGTCGCGCGCGGCCGCACCATCTCACCTCGTCGAGAACGACACTCCCGCACCCCAGTCGAGCGAGTAAGCCCAGCTGCTCAGCGTTGCTTCTGGATGTTCGCCCACTCGTCGCGTAGGCCGACGGTGCGGTGGAACACCGCCGGGTCGTCGAGGTCGGCGGCGAAATAGCCGAGACGCTCGAACTGCACGACATCGCCGGCGGCAACTTCGCCAAGAGCAGGTTCGGCGCGTGCCAGTGTGGTGATCCGCGAGTTGGGGTCGCGATCGTCGAGTGGATCGTTTCCGTCGGCGCCCGGGTGTTTGGAGCGGAACAGCCGCTCATAGCGGTGCACCGTGACGTCGACTGCGTGAGGCCGCGAGACCCAGTGCATCGTCGACTTCACCTTGCGGCCGTCGGGAGCAGTACCGCCCTGGGTCGTCGGATCGTACGTTGCGAGCACCTCGACCACGTTGCCCTCGTCGTCGAGCACGGCCTCGGTCGCGGTCACGAAGTAGGCGCTGCGAAGGCGCACTTCACGCCCCGGCGTGAGCCGGAAGTACTTCGGCGGAGGGTCGGCCATGAAGTCGTCCCGTTCGATCCACAGCTCGCCACAGAACGGCACCGAGCGGGTGCCCGCGGTCTCGTCCTCGGGGTTGTTGACCACGTCCATCCACTCGACGTGGGCAGTCCCATCGGCACCGACAGGCCAGTTGGTGATCGTCAGCTTCAACGGTTCGACGACGGCCATTCGCCGCAGCGCGTGGCGATTGTGGTGAGTGCGAACGAACGACTCGAGCAGTTCGATGTCGACCACAGAGTTCGTCTTCGCGACGGAGATGTGGTCGGTGAACGCTCGCAGCGCCGCTGCGGGATACCCCCTCCGCCGCAGCCCGCGAACGGTCGGCATGCGGGCGTCGTCCCAGCCGTCGACGTGGCCCTGTTCGACGAGCAGCCGCAGCGTCCGCTTCGACAGCACGGTATGGGTGAGGTTGAGCCGGGCGAACTCGGTCTGTTCAGGACGGTCCGATGGCAGGTCGAGTTGGTCGAGACACCAGTCGTAGAGCGCCCGGTGGTCGGTGAACTCCAAGGTGCAGACCGAGTGCGTGGTGCCCTCGATGGCGTCGGACTGGCCGTGTGCCCAGTCGTAGGTCGGGTAGATGCACCAGGCGTCGCCGGTGCGGTGGTGAGGCACCCTGCGGATTCGATACAGCACCGGGTCGCGGAGCCACATGTTGTCGGCCTGCATGTCGATCCGGGCGCGCAGCACCCGTGCCCCGTCATCGAACGCGCCGTCGCGCATCTGTCGGAACAACCGGAGGTTCTCCTCGACCGAGCGGTCGCGGTGCGGGCTCTCGACGCCCGGTTGGCCGAACCCGCCGCGCTGCTCGGAGATGGTCTCCTTGTCCTGGTCGTCGACGTAGGCGAGCCCCTTGGTGATCAGGAGCTCGGCCCAGTCGTAGAGCTGCTCGAAGTAGTCCGACGCGTAGCGGACCGGACCGCTCGGGGCGACCCCGAGCCACTCGAGGTCCTGCTGGATCGCATCGACGTAGGACACGTCCTCGGTCTCGGGATTCGTGTCGTCGAACCGCAGGAAGCACGATCCACCGAAGTCCTCGGCGATGCCGAAGTTCAGGTAGATCGACTTCGCGTGCCCGACGTGGAGGAAGCCGTTGGGTTCTGGAGGGAACCGCGTCTGCACCCGCCCTCCGTAGCGTCCCGAAGCGACGTCGGCGGCCACCTTCTCCCGCACGAAGTCGAGGGAGGGCGCTGGTGTCTCGTCGGGCGAGTCGGACATGTGCGCCAACCTAGATGACGGCGCGAAGCCGTCTTCGCACCTCGTCGGGGCCGAGGATCGCGGCGATCGCGTCGAGTTCGGGACTGCGGGTCGAGCCGGCAAGGAGCACGCGCACCACCTGCGCTGCGTCCTTGAGGAGCCCGACGTACGCGTCTGGGTCGTCCTTGAGTTGCGCTTTGTTCAGCGCGAACCGGTGACGGCCGGCCAGCGCCTTCACCTGCTCGAACCACAGGGTCGGGTCGGGCTCGGCGACGAACGCATCGGCGAAATCGGCGGCGAGCGCTCGCACCACGTCCGGATCGACACCGCCGAACCGCTCGTCCGCGGGGTCCGTTACCGGTGCGAACACCGCGTCGAGAAGGAATCCGAACACCAGCCGGACCTGGGACCATCGGCCGACGTCCTTGCGCTGCCGATCGGTGCCACGCCCGATGGCGAACGCGCTCCGCAGGCGATCCGGCTCCGAACGCGCCGCCGCCGCGAGGTCGACATCGAACTCGTCCGCCCAGATGTCCACCGCCGCGACGATGTCATCGAGATCCATCTCAGCGACGACGTCCGCCGCGATGTCGTCGAGCTTGGCGAGGTCGACGAGTGCACCCGACACCGAGCAGCGATCGAGCGCGATCGGGATCTCCGCGGCTTCCGCAGCGTCGAGCTCCGCGAGGTTCGAGTTGGCGAGTCCTGCGAGGTAATGGCGTACCGCCGCGGCCGGGTAGCCCTTCTCGATGAAGTAGTCGACGGACGCTTCGGGGTCCTTGCGCTTGGAGAGCTTCCGTTTCGATGAGCCGTCGAGCTTCATCAGCGGGGCGACGTGCGCGTAGGTCGGCGCGTCGAACCCGAGAGCGGCGAACAGCTGAAGGTGAACCGGCACCGAGGAGATCCACTCCTCACCGCGGATCACCAGGTTCACGCCCATGAGGTGATCATCGACGGCGTGGGCGAAGTGGTAGGTGGGCATACGGTGCTCGCCGCTCTTGAGCACCACCACATCGTTCACGTTGTCCTGCTGTTCGATCTCGCCACGGATGGCGTCGGTGAACACCGCGCGGGCGCCCGGGTCGTCGGGCGCGGCGAAACGGATCACAGCGGACAAGCCGGCGCCTAGCCGCCCCTCGACGGCGTCGTCGGTCAGCGCGCGACAACGGGCCCACTGCCCGTGATACCCGGTCCCGGCCTTCGCAGCGTCCTGTTCCGCCCGGATCTCAGCGAGATCGTCGGTGGTGCAGAAACACGGGTAGGCGCGACCGCTCCGCAACAGTTCACGAACATAGGTGAGGTAGATCTGAGCCCGATCGGACTGTCGGTACGGCCCCCACGGCACCTGCCCGAGCGCCTCGTCGGATTCGATGCCGAAGTAGGCGAAGGCCCGGTCGAACTGCTCGACCGCGTCGGCGACCTCCCGTGCCCGGTCGGTGTCCTCGATGCGCACGAAGTACGTGCCGCCGGATCCGTGGGCGACCGACTGAGAGATCATCGCCGTGTACACCCCCCCGATGTGGACGAAGCCCGTGGGGCTCGGGGCGAACCGGGTCACTTGAGCGCCCTCCGGCAGCGAACGCGCCGGATAGCGCGCCTCCCAATGGGCCACATCGTGTTCGACCGGCGGCAGCAACTGGGCAATCAGGTCATCGCGCACCGGCGCAGCCTAGGTGTGCCGACCCTGCGGCGGTGCAGGTCACGATGGGTTCCCCGCCCGGCGGGCTATCGTCCCTGAAACGGGGGAATCGAGTCGAGGAGCGAGCATGGAAGCGCTGGCGCTGGCGAACCAACGGGTGCTCCGCTCCGTCGTTGCGTTATGCGCGCTGTTGAACGTGTCAGCCCTGCTCGCCTGGGTGTTCGACCTCGGAGCCTTCCACGTCTGGTTCCTCGTGGTCGGACTGCCCGCACTGGTAGTGAACATCGCTGTGGCCGGCTGGCTGACCCGTCGACCCGAGGCAGACCCCTACCTTCGCCGTGCGATCGTTGCCGGCACTCTCGGCGGGCTACTGGGCACGATCGGCTACGACGTGTTCCGCATTCCGTTCGTTATGGGCGGTCTCCGGCTTTTCGCGCCAATCGATTCGTACGGCGTGCTGCTTCTCGACGCGGCGGCGTCGTCACAGACAACGGGCTTCGCCGGGTGGGCGTATCACTTCGCCAACGGCGCGTGCTTCGGCGTGGCCTACGCCGTCGTTGCCCTCGGTCGTCGGTGGCCGTGGGCCGTCGCGTGGGGCCTGATCCTCGAGACCGCGACAATCGTCACGCCCTTCGCCGATTCGTACGCGATACGAGGCAAATGGGACCTGATCGCCATCGCGTACGCCGCCCACGTTGCCTACGGGGTCCCGCTGGGCCTGGTTGTTCAGCGAGCAGCCACGTGGGACCTTCGGCGCCCGGTGTCGGTGCCGACGTGGGCGACGCTCGGCGGACTCGTCTTGGTGTTGGTCGTGTGGCTGCGCCCCACGGGCTCGGTTCCGACTCAGGCGGAGACGAATGTCGTTCGTGGCGAGTTCGAGAACCAGTGGCTGCGAACCAACCCCCGCGAGTGCGCCAGGCTGACAAACACCGACGACCGGTCGTACCGGTCGGAAGCGTTCGCCGGGGAGCTCCCCGCCGGTGACACGATCGACGTGTGCAATCAGTCGATCGGCGCTCACCGCGTTCGGCTGGAGGACAGGCCGTACTCGGGCGGATTCCTGCTCGTCGACGGCGAGGCCTGAACCGGTGAAACCCTACCGCTCAGCCGTACTCGACAACGATGGCCGATTGAGGCACACGTTCATACGAGACCGCGTGCTCGACGCCCGCCGAGCACGCGAGATCCGGTTTTCGGACCCCTTCGACTCGATCGTCGCCGCGGTTTCGGGCACCGAGAGCCCGGCTCAGATGACGACGACCCTGGCCACCGACGTCGTGCAGGCAGCCGTGCACTGGTTCAAGCACAACGCTTGGAAGGCGGTCCTTTTCGGTCTCGTCGGTGCTGGCGTCGGGTGGCTCGCAAACGTCTACATCATGGCCAAGGTGTACGACGGCTACGGCGTTCCACCCGGCGCCGCTGTGACCGGCAAGGGCAACTTCGTCTGGGGCTCGTTGATCTGGATGCTCGCCTCGATGATCGTGTCGACGGTCGTCGGCTACCGGTTCTCGGTCGGCAAGGAGCGGTTCTGGAGCGATGTGAGAGCGTTCCCCTCCACCATGGTCTCGAGCGTCAGAAACGACGGTGACCAGGCCGTCGTTCACCTGCTCTGGGGTTTTGCCGGGTCGATGATCTTCGTGCTGTTGCTCGCTCCGTCGTTCAGCGCGCTCGTGGCCGTGGGGATCATGGTGTTGTTGGGGTCTGCGCTCAGGCCACTCGTGACCGGCCTGACGTTGACGATCTGGCGGGTGGTCGGCAAACGGTTGTTCCCCGGGCGGCCGGTGCAACCGTCGATCGTCTCGCTCGTCGTCACGTCGATGGGCACAGCCATGGCGTTCGCTGCTGGTTACATCGTGCAGTCCGGGAGCGCCCGGTTCGGTGTCGGAGCCGCCGCCGCGCTGGCCGCCTTCGTCATCACCCAGTCACGAAAGGGATCGCCGGCACCGACTCCGCCGGCCCCGCCCTCGCCTTCTCCCGTCCCACCGTCGGCCGCGCCTCCTCCCGTCCCACCGTCGGCCGCGCCGCATCCCGCGCCTCCTCCCCTTCCGTCGCCCACACCGCCACCACTTCCACAGCCGTCACCCGTGCCGCCGCCCTGGCCGCCTCCGCCTCCAGCCCCACCGCCGCCACCTCCTCCCCCACCCCCGCCGTTCGCTGCTGTCCTGCTCCTCGCCGTCGGGAGCGGCCTCGCCGCGCTCCTGTGGGCGCTCACTACAGCTCAGCCGGTCGCGGCCGACGACGGCGGATGGGTCGAGTGCGGATCGTCGCTCCAGAGCTGGGTGGGCTGTGGAGGCTCCATCGAGGTCTTCCTTCGCGGGCTCCTCGGCGCCGGCGCTTCGGGCCTGGGATCGTTCTTCGGCGGCCTGTTCGGATGGGGTAGTGGGGGCGGCGGGGACACTCCTACCAAGTACGCGGATATGACCGACTCACAGAAGCGGCAGCACCTTCAGGACTACCTGATGACGAAGTATCCGGGAATCACCCCGGAACAGGCGGCCCAGGCGGCTCGGCAGATCGTCGACGGCGAGAGCACGTACGGTGGCGACCTCAGCGCCGTCTTCGACGAGTTGAAGGCACAGTCGGCGCAGGCGCTGGCTCGCATCGAAGCCGAGGTGAACCTCCTCACTTCGCCAGAGTTCATCGCGGCGTTCGGTGACGAGTACTGGAAGGACCTGTCGAGCGGTCGCCAGGCCGATCGGCTGAACGCCACCATCGAAGCGATGCTCGATGCACCTGAGGGTGTCCTGAAAGGCGCCTGGGACGCTGGTGGGGCGCTGTGGGAGAACAAGGAAGAGCTGATGGCGGCGGGCTTGGAGTGGGTCGCAACCGCAACTCCCGAGGAGATCATGACGGCCCTCGCAAAGGCCCCTGGTCAGATGAGCGAAGCGATGATCAACGACTACAAGGGCAAACTCACCGAGCTCTACGAGGCATCGCTCGCCGGTGACGACGCGAAGGTCGCCAAGCTGATCGGCACGATGGCCGGTGAAGCCGAGTTCGAGCTGCTCATGGGCGCCGGAATGGGCAAGGCGATCGAAGGGTCCGGGTTCCTGAAACGAGCAGGAAAGGGCGGGGCTCCGGGCGATCTGGATCTACCGTCCGGTCGGGGGCGTAGCCGAACGGGTGGGGACGGCCCTGGTGGAGACGGCCCTGGTGGGGACGGCCCGGGTGGGGACGGCCCGGGCGGCGGTGGGCCAGACGGCCCGTCGAAGCGACCCGATTGGCTCGACGAGGACCCCTACGCCCGACCCGGGGGTCCGCTGACCCCCGACGAGATCAAGGCGCGGTACCAACAGCTCCCCGAGGGGTCGCGGATAAGGCTGACACCGGAGGAGGCCGCCGCGTGGGGCGGGTACGAACCCGACATGCTGATTCGTCAACGCGAGAACTCGCTGTTGTTCGGAAAGGGCTCCGACGCCGCCGACAAGCCGTGGGTCGAGATGAAACGAGGGAACGACGATGCCCTCGCTCGCCGCACCGAGGGCTATTACGACGGGCTGGAGCACCACGACTACAACCTGAAACCGAACCACATCAAGACCAAGTCGTTACTCGCCGAGGAACTGCCGTACGTGCCGAGGGACATGGACTACGCGCCAGGCGAGGTCGCTGCCTTTCGACCGGACCCGCTACCGAAGCCGGGCGACGTGAGCCCCGAGGTCTACCAACAGCTGATGGACCGGGTAGCGGAGATGGACAAGCTCGCTTCCGGGAAGCTGTCGAGGACGACGTCTGGACCGGTTATCGACGGGTACGGAAAGCAGGTCGCCGGCGAGGCACAGCTCGGCGCCGATGGACGCTGGCAGACCCGCCAGGAGATTCCCGACGCCAGCGGTCGCCGGCCTTACGACCCCGGCTACCAGCAGACCTGGAGCAACTGGGCACGCACCGCCGGGGACAACGACACCTTCGCGATCGGCGGTGGCCACGAGCTCGTGCCGGGTCGCCCGGGTGCGGCTGTCTCGTCCAACTCCTACCAGCAGGGCCAGGGGGTGGCGCGCCCCGGATGGGAGATCAGCGAAAACGAACGGATGACCTACGCAGCGGGCCACGGGAGCGTGCCTGGTGAGGGCAACACGCCGATCCGCTATCCGAAGGATCCGAACTTCAACCAGAACGTGTACGACTCGACGATCGAGAAGGCGAACCGCGAAGGCGTGCTGTTGATCGACGCCGACGGGTACTACGTGACACGACCCGGCAGCTACTACTGAGCCGCGTTGCTACCCTCGCTCCTTCCGTGAGGAAGGACGACTGATGGCGATCGACGAGACGCTCGAACACGTGTGGGCCGACGTGGTCACCCGCAATCCGGGTGAACCGGAGTTCCACCAGGCCGTTCACGAGGTGCTGAGCTCGATCGCGCCAGTGCTCGCGAAACACCCCGAACTCGCCGAGAACAAGACGATCGAGCGGATCTGCGAACCAGAGCGTCAGATCATCTTCCGCGTCCCGTGGGTCGACGACGCCGGGGAGATCCGGATCAATCGGGGATTCCGTGTCGAGTCGAACAGTGCGCTCGGGCCCTACAAGGGCGGGCTTCGCTTCCACCCGTCGGTCAACCTCGGCATCGTCAAGTTCCTCGGCTTCGAGCAGACGTTCAAGAACGCTCTCACCCAGATGCCCATCGGCGGGGGCAAGGGCGGGTCGGATTTCGACCCGAAGGGCCGCAGCGACAGCGAGGTCATGCGGTTCTGCCAGAGCTTCATGACGGAGCTGTACCGGCACATCGGGGAGTACACCGACGTGCCCGCCGGCGACATTGGCGTCGGCGCCCGCGAGATCGGCTACCTGTTCGGTCAGTACAAGCGCATCACGAACCGCTACGAGTCGGGAGTGCTGACCGGCAAGGGAATCACGTGGGGCGGGGCGCTCGTTCGCACCGAGGCCACCGGTTACGGGGCCGCGTACTTCGCTCAGCAGATGCTGAGGGCTCGTGGCACCGACGTCGAGGGCAAGACATTCGTCGTCTCCGGGTCGGGCAACGTCGCGCTGTTCGCGATCGAGAAGATCCACCAGCTCGGCGGAACCGTCGTGGCGTGCTCGGACTCACACGGCTACGTCACCGATGCGAACGGTTTGAATCTCGACACGCTCAAGGACATCAAGCTCGTCGGACGACGCCGGGTCAGTGACTACGTCGAATCACACCCAGGGGCCGTCCATGTCTCCGACGGCAGCATCTGGGACGTGCCGTGTGACATCGCCGTCCCGTGCGCAACCCAGAACGAGCTGACCGCTCGAAACGCGGCAGCCCTGATCCGCAACGGGGTCATGGCCGTCGTCGAGGGCGCGAACATGCCGGCGACGTCGTCGGCGACATCTGCGTTTCTCGAAGCCGGGGTCGCGGTCGCCCCTGGCAAGGCGGCCAACGCGGGTGGGGTCGCGACATCCGCGCTGGAAATGCAACAGAACGCGAGCCGCGACTCCTGGAGCTTCGAGTACACCGAGCAGCGCTTGGAGCAGATCATGTCGGGAATCCATGCAGCCTGCTACGAGACGGCCGAGGAGTACGGGGCGCCCGGCAACTACGTCGTCGGAGCGAATATCGTCGGATTCCTCCGCGTGAGTCAGGCGATGATCGCCCAGGGCATCATCTGAGGGACCACGCCGTGGGGTCATCCGTGCCGTTGCCGGCTGCGGCGACTTGATCGACGGCGATCCAGAACACCGTCGCCGGGGAATCGGCCAGGTTGTCGAGCCGGCGAACTCCGTTGCGCGTGACCCGCAACGCGTCGCCTCCACGCAGCACAGGTGTCGAGTCCCCGAGGTCGACGAGCACCAGGCCGGTAGCAACGAGCACCAACTCGGTTCCCTTGTGGGCGAACGGCGGTGCGATGGATGCGCCGGGGTCGACGCGGAGCAGATAGGTGCGAGGCCCGAGGTCAGGGTCGGGGAACAGCGCGACCGGGCCGTCGTCGTGCGATCGGTCGCGCCTCGCCAGCAGCGGGTCGGGGGCTCGGCCGGTTCCGAGCAGATCGTCGATGCCGATGTGGAGTGCCTCACACAAGGTCACGAGCGTGTCGACCGACAGACCCCGCCGCCCCGTCTCGGCCTGGGAGATCGCTGCGGGCGTCACGCCCGCGAAACCAGCGATCTGCGCCTGGGTGAGGTTTCGTTCGCGACGAGTGCGGCGGAGTCCTTCACCCAGCCTTCCGAGGGCGTGCTCGCGTGAGACCACCGGGACCCCCGAGCGGATCTCGAACCTGGTGATCGCGCCCTGGAGACGCTGGGGCCGCCCTTCCGCCTTCAGGACGCGCAGCTGGCCCGATCGCACCTCGAACACGCATTGCGCAATACGGGCCACGCCATCGATCACGGCGGGGCCCACGTCGGGTCCGGACATCCAGTAGGCGATCGCCCCGCGGTCAAACAGCCTAGGACACGTGCGACGGTAGAACGCGACCGTCGCCGAAGCCCCCCAGGCGGCGACGAGATCGTCGACGCGTTCGAGCACGAGCCGGGTCCGGTCGGCGACATCAGGGGCGAGGACCATACGCTCGGCTCGCTCCGGATCGATCGGGCCTCCCGAGTCGACGTGGATGACCTCGGTTCCGCTGTGGTGCCGGCAGGTCGACGACTGGGCGAAGCAGACATGGCGGGCAGCGTCGGGAGCTTCGCGCAGGAACGACGACGTGAGCGCCGACTGGTCGTCCTCGTGGTCGACAACCCAAACGATGTTGTCACCCACCGACAGTCCGCCATCGAGCCATTCGTCGAGCGTTGGAGAACCACTGGTCGGCATCCTTCACCTCCGCTTCGACAATAGCGCTGCTATATCGCGAGCGCTCTCGTCTCAATCATTCGTATCGTTGGTCCCGCGACATCAGCCGAGAAGGAGACGGTCGTGACGACAACTGCCGAGACTCAACGTTCCTACGTCCTCGAGGCGTCAGCCCGCGAACTGGCCGACCACCGAGCCGAGTTGCGCTCGACCCTGGATCGCCGGCGCCGCGACGCGGAGACCGCATCCACCAGCGCCACCGACGGACACGGCGAAACCGAGCATCTCGCCATCGCCGAGCAACTCGACAACGACGCGCGGTTGGACGCGATGACCCGGGCCGCGCTCGCCGACGTGGAGGCTGCGTTGCGCCGCGTGGAGCTCGGCACCTACGGCATCTGTGTCGAGTGCGGCGAGCAGATCCCCGAGGAGCGCTTGGAGCTCCTCCCGGCGACTCCGATGTGCATCAGGTGCCAGACCCGAGTCGAGCAGGCCTGACCCCCGACTTGGAACCCACGTCGGGTCCCGGCACCGCGGTCACCAGATACGGTGCGCACCCATGACCGAGAACCGATGGCTCCAGATGATCGAGCAGAACCCCGGCCATTCCGCCTGGTACATCGAGCGCTGGCGATCGATGGCGGCGGCCGGTGACGACCTCGACGGCGAGGCCCGCCTCGTCGACGCCATGGCGCCCCGAGGCGCCCGTATCCTCGACGCCGGCTGTGGCACGGGTCGGGTCGGCGGGCGGCTCGCAGCACTCGGACATCGAGTGACCGGCATCGACCTGGACCCGGTGTTGATCGAGGCCGCGCGTGCCGAACATCCCAACGCCGAGTGGATCGTCGGTGACCTCGCCGAGGTTGACCTCGGTGCGACAGAGCGCTTCGACGTCATCGTGTGTGCCGGGAACGTGATGACGTTCCTCGATCCGGCCACGAGAGTCGACGTACTGGCACGCATCCGGAGCCACCTCGCGCCCGAGGGCCGAGCAGTCATCGGGTTCGGGTCCGGGCGTGGGTACCCCTTCGAGGAGTTCTTCGCCGACGCAGCTGCCGCTGGGCTCTCCGTATCGCAGAACCTCGCGACGTGGGACGTTCAGCCGTTCGACGCCGCCTCGGAGTTCCTCGTCGCGATACTCAGCGGGAGCTGACGACCGAGAATCGTGGCCGCGTCTCTGAGATCAGGGACGCGCCACGTTGAGCTGCGCCGGGCGACCGGCCGCCTCGGCGTCGAGGTGAGCAGCGAGCTTCTCGGCGATCTCCGGGGAGTTCAGCGCCGCGATCTGGCAGGCGGAGATGGCCGCGTTGCGAAGCCCTGCCTTGCCGACACCAGCGGTCAACACCGGCACTCCGGAGGGAAGCCGGATGCAGGTGTCGATGCCGTAGTCGTCGAGAGGCACTCCGATGACGACCTTGCGGAACTTGGTGTTGGCCGCCACGGCGCCCGGAAGCGCCGCGGCGACGCCCGCTGCGGTGATGTAGACATCGGTTCCCGACTCACGGTTGTGCTGCTCGAGCTCGGGAACGTTGCGGTGCGCGGAGATCACGTGCAACGGAACGTCGATACCGACGGCGTCGAACACCTTGTACATGCCGGAATCCGCCACGAGCCCGAGGTCGCTGGCGCTTCCGATGAGCACGCTGATCTTGGTGTCCGACATGTCGTTGACTCCGCTTCGGTTGGTTTCGGGGCGTCAGGACACTAGCGGACCCACCCCCCACCCGTTCTGTTGTATGAGGCGCGCGCCTGGGCGCGCGCTTCATACAACAGAACGGGCAGCGGGCTACTGGCGCGGGTGCCGCGCCCAGTGTGGCGAGCTCAGCTGAGTTCCGCCCAAGGTCGGCGGAGGGAGGATGCGGCGTCCCGTGATTTCCTCCGGAACGACACGGACCCATGCCTTGGGGATGTCGGGCCGGGTCCAGGCGTGGACCGACAGTCGGTCGAGGCTGTCGATCTCGCGACCGTCGTCGACGACCTGGGCCACCCCTTTCACCAGGACGCTCCACCCGGTCTCGGTAGCCGCGTCCCAGTCGTCGACCTCGACGGCGACCGGTCGCTCCATGATGGCGGCGTCGAGCTTCGACCCCCGTGCGGTGGTGAAGACGAGGTGCTTCCCCCACACGCCGATTCTCACGGGAAGGATGACCGGATCGCCCGAATCGACGAAGCCGACCCGCCCGATCACGGCCGACGCCACCAGCCCGAGGCAGATCTCCGGCGACAGAACCTCAAGCCCCGCGTGATCGACGAGTGGGACCGGCTCCGATCCTTCGTTCATGGCTCCCCTCCTCTGCGCGGTTCGGCTCCATGATCGCCCTGCTCGCCGGACGCCGGTAGGGCCACAGGTCCCGAACTCCGTGAGTTCTGCGGTGGCCGGGACCTTCGACCCTGTCCACCGGCCTCCCCTCGACGGCAGGCTGGGCTGGTGGAAGCGAGGATCGACCAGCTGGACGATTGGGAGTGTCGACGCCTGTTGGCGAGTGCTCCCGTTGGGCGGCTCGGCTTCAGCGCAGGAGCGTTGCCCGTGATCATTCCGGTCAACTTCGTTGTCGACGGTGACGACGTGCTCATCGCGTCGGAGGCCGGTGCGAAGGTCGAAGCCGCGCGCCACGGTGACGTGGCGTGCATCGAAGTCGACCACCACGACACCCTCGAGCACGCGGGCTGGAGCGTGCTCGCGACCGGGAGACTCCGCATCGCCGGTGACGGCGACGACGTCGCGAAACAGACTCGACTCCGCCCCTGGGCGTTGTCCACTCCGGAGTTCCTGTTGGGCCTTCGGATCGAGCTTCTGAGCGGTCGGCGTCTGTGGCACCCCGCGGGCGGCCACCACGTGACGCGTCGGTAGCTCCGCGCCCCCTTACCGGTTCTGTGATGCGAGGCCGCCCCTCCAGGGGCGGCCTCGCATCACAGAACCGGTGCGCGCCCCACAATCAGTCACGTTTGCCGAGGACCGCTCGGGCGACGTCGGACCACTTGCCGTTAGCGGCGTCGATCAGCCCGTCGATCTGTGCCAGCCCGATGACCCCGCCGCTCATGAGAGCGAGACTGCGACCCGACCCCTCGAGGATGGCGGAGCGGATCATGTTGACCGTTGCATCATCGGGTTCAGGGAACTCCGCTGCTGCTCGCCGCACGCCCTCACGCATCACCACCTTCGACAGCAGCTTGCCCAGCGCCGTGTCCTCGAGATCCTCGAGCGTCGAGTTTCGGTGGAACGGCCTCACCGGATCCTCGAGCGGAATCGGCCGGCGGAGCATCGCTGCGAATTCCGCATCGGTGGCGCTGCGGGCTGACGGGCGGGAGTCCGCACCGAGGACATCGCTCGACTCGACGGTGACCGCCAGGGTCGTCACCGGATCGACCGACGACCGGGCCACCACGAGTTCGAACTCGCCGGCCTCGACCAGCCAGTCGTGCGCGTCCACGTCCCACACGGCGAACGATCGCCGGTCGAGTGCGATCTCGACGGTCTCGGACGCCCCCGGTTCGAGGTGGACCTTGGCGAACCCCTTCAGTTCCTTCGCTGGCCGATCGACGCTCGACTCGACGTCTCGCACGTACACCTGAACGACGTCGGACCCGGCTCGGTCCCCCGTGTTGGTCACGGTGACCGAGACGGTGAGGTCGGTACCGGAGCCCGCCACCACGGCGTCGCTCCACTCGAAGGTCGTGTAGGACATCCCGGCACCGAACGCGAACCGCGCCGGCACGCCGGCGGTGTCGTGGAAGCGGTAGCCGACGTACATGCCCTCGCGGTACTGGACCTGCTTGGCCGAACCAGGGAAGTAGTGGTCGGCCGGGAGCTGGCCGACGTGTTCGGCGACGCTCTCGGCGAGCCGGCCTCCGGGTTCGGCATCGCCGAACAGCACGTCGACCACGGCACTTCCCCCCGCCTGGCCCCCGAGCCAGCACTCCAGGAGCGCGTCGACCCGGTCCGACCAGGGTGCGTGCACGGAGCCGCCGTTGTTGAGGACGACGACCACGGGAACGGGCAGCGCGGCGAGCGCCTCGACCAGACGTTCGTGATCGGCTGGGAGGTCGACGTTGGTGCGGTCGAAGCCCTCGGACTCGACCGCTGCGGGGAGGCCCACGAAGCACACGACAACGTCGGCGCTCGCCGCCGTCTCGACGGCCGTGGCGAACTGCGCGGCCGTCGACTTCCCGGTTCGGGGGTCGTACCCCTCGGCGTAGGTGACCGTGGTGCCCGCCTCAACGCGGGCTCGCACCGCGTCGAGCGCAACGTCGATCTTGGTCGACGTCACCTGCGAGCTACCGGCGCCCTGATAGCGGGGTACGGCGGCGAACGCACCCACCACCGCGATCGTCCCATCTGACCGAAGGGGGAGCACACCGTTGTTCACCAGCAGTATCGACCCCGCGGCCGCCGCCCGACGAGCGAGCTGGTGGTGCCCATCGAGGTCCGCCGTTGGCCGCTGCCCTACCCGCTGGCCCTTCATGACGAGCTCAACCACACGAGTAGCGCACCGGTCGACATCGGCTTCCGCCAACGCCCCCGACCGCACCGCGGCGATCACCTCGTCGTCGAACGCGCCCTTGCTCCCCGGCATCTCCAGGTCGAGTCCGGCCCGCACGCCGGCGACACGGTCGTTGGTGGCGCCCCAGTCGCTCATCACCAGGCCGTCGAAGCCCCACTCGTCGCGCAGGATCGTCGTCATCAGCTCGTGGTTGTCCGAGCTGTACACGCCGTTGATCCGGTTGTACGAGCACATCATCGTCCAAGGCTTCGAACGGGTCACGACCGCCTCGAACCCGGCCAGGTAGAGCTCGCGAAGGGTCCGCTCGTCGACCACAGCGTCGATCACGAGTCGGTACGACTCCTGGTTGTTGGCGGCGAAGTGCTTCACGCTGGTGCCGACACCGCGGGACTGAGCGCCGTCGGTCCAGGCCGCAGCGAGGCGGCCGCTCAGGAACGGGTCCTCGCTGTAGTACTCGAAGTTGCGTCCACCGGCGGGATGCCGCTTGATGTTGAGTCCCGGCCCGAGCACGACCGACACCCCCAAGGCCAGCGCCTCATCGCCGATCGCCGCGCCCACCTCCTCCACCAACTCCGGGTCCCATGTGGACCCCATCGTGGTCGCCGGAGGGAAGCACGTCGCCGGGAGGGCACCGGCCAGACCGAGGTGATCCGACGCACCGACCTGGCACCGCAGGCCATGTGGTCCATCGGACACGACGATTCGATCGAGGTCGGTCCCTGGCGGTGATTTCAGCTCCCAGAACGAAGCGCCCGACAGCAGACCGACCTTCGAGTCGAGGTCGAGGCCGACCACGATCGCTGCGGCCGAGGTTGCTTTGGGGGTCGGATCGATGTCGGTTTCTTCGTGTTGGGTCATCGCCGTGGACCCTATACGTGCCATCCCTCGGCGGTCCCGGCCTCCCGATGGAGGAGGTTTGCCGAATAGGTCATCGATTACTCATGACACAACGCCCGCGAGGCACGACACTCCCTGGCGCGGGATCCCGGAGGTTGTGGGGTGCATTGGTAGAAGCAACCGAGGCGATGAGCGAAGGCCCCGATGTGCATTGGGAGGAGTCGGGCGACGGGCCCGAATCCTTGCTGCTCGTGGTGCTGAGGTTGCCGGAGCGCACGCTTCGACCGGTCATCGAGCGTGCGGCCGGGGCGCTTGGTGGACCGATGCGTCGAATCGGGGTCGTGTGGCCGGAGACATCGGCGACGACACCGATAACCACGCTCGTCGAGGCCGGGCGACGCCGCCTCAGCGACAACTGCCCCGCGTGGATCCTCCACGTTGACTCCGACACCACCGTGCTCGAGCCGTGGCCGATGGGTCGATCCAGCCGGTCGGCTCGGGGGCTGCTCGCCGACGAGCAGGGCTAGCCCACTGGACGGTCACGCCGTCACCAGGGCCGGACGAGTTCGGAACGGGAGCTCACGCCGAGCTTCTGGTACACGCTCTGCAACTGGTTGCCAACCGTGCGGGGCGAGGTACCGAGACGAACGGCGATCTCCTTGTTGGATAGTCCCGACGCGGCCAGTGTGGCGACCTCGCTCTCACGTTCGGTCAACCACGTCGGTACGCTGACCAAAGTCGGCGAGTGGACCGTCCCGCACACCATGGCCAGCCGAGCCACCTCGCCACGCGGTTGCTGAGCCTCCGCCGGACTCGACGCCGCGGCGACCGCTTGCGCCATCGCCTCGAGTGCGTAGAGATCGAGGCCGCCGGACTCGAAGGTTCTGGACACAACGATCAGGGCGGCCGCGTCGCAGGCTGCCGCTGCCCGAGCGTGGGCGGCGACGACACGGTCGAACCAGGTCGCCCCAGGCCGTCGCCCAAGAACCTCGGTGGCTTCGAGCACCAGGGCGCTCTCGCCGAACCGGACGACGTCGTGGAGGCTTACGGCGCGGTGGAACAGCTCGTCGGCGTGGGTTTCACAGAGTTCGAGCGATGAGACCACGGCGCCCGAGCGATCCCCCTCGGCGCACCGAAGGAGTGCATCGGACCTCCCGACCCACCAGGCCAGACCTTTCACGATCTGGGGCGGAAGGTCACGGAGCTCATCTCGTCTCGCCCGCGCCGCGGCGACCTCGCCGCGAATGCTGTGCATCATGACCAGCAGGATTCGGTGCATGGCCACCCATTGCGTCGGTCCGACGTCGACGAACTCGGCGAGCCGCTCATAGGAGTCTGACATCGCGTCGAGGTGCCCACGCATGAACTCCACGCTCGCCGGCAGGAGGAACGCCGGCGGAGAGTCGAGCGCAGGGTGCCAGGTCGGGCCGCTGAAGGCCTCGAAGGGGTGGGCACCGATTAGCTCGCCTCGTTGCCACCTCGCCAGCATCAGCACGAAGGGCGCGTTCAGCATCAGGACGGGGTCGACATCAGCCGGGCCGCTGTGACGCAGCACGTCACGCACACGGTCGACGACATCGATGACGCCATCGGGATCGCCGAGGGCCGAGCGTGCCGACCCGACGGGAAGCACGGCATCCACCGGGAAGGTCCGCTGCGCGAGGAGCGGTGCGCACGCGTCGAGGGCAGCGGCGGGCCGTCCGCCGAAGAACAGCACTGACCCCAGGAGTGCTCGGAGCGGGGGGTCGTGGTCGGGGCCGACGGCGTCGATCCCGGAGCGGAGCCGTCGCTCCGCCGTGTCACGGTCTCCCCTCCACATCACGTCCGACCTCGCCTGGGCGAGTGTCACGGCCACCCTCTGAGTCGGGTCGACGGTCAACCGGAGGAGGTCCGAGAGCAGTCGGTCCGCCTCCTCGTGCCGCCCGAGCTCTCCGAATGCGGACGCCTTCAGCAACGGTCCTGTGAACCTTGAGCCGCCGGCGATGGCACCCGCGGCGAACTCCGCGGCTGATTCAGCGTCGAAGCTCCGCAGCGCGAGCTCCGACGCGACTTCGAGCCGGCGCGGGTCCAGCAGGCCCGAGTCGAGCCGGAGTCGTGCAGCAACGAGAAGAGACCGTTCGTCACCGACCTCCTCGAGTGCCTCGATCGCGGCCCGCCGCGCGACTTCGACGCCGGCCTCGCCGCAGAGTGCCAGAGCCATCTCCCGGTGAAGCTCGTGACCAGGGGACACGACCGGTTCTCCACCACGGTGCTCGAGGCGTACGAGGCCGAGGCGTTCAAGCGTCGCGATCTCGACGAGGGGCAGCAGCCGCTCGGCCGCCGTTCGAGGCAACGACTCAGCCACCGCGATGGCCTCAAGAAAGGACCGATCCTCGGACCTGAGTCGATCGAGGCGGGATCCGACCGCTTGGCGCAGCCGCGTCGAGCGTGTGTAGCTGGTCGGTTCGTTCCACTGTTCGTCGATTCGAGCGAGATCCACGAGCTCGCCGATGAGCAGCGGGTTCCCATCTGCCAATCGCCAGACCTCGTCGGTATCGACAGCACTCGGCCCCGACAGCTCGGCCACCAGCTCGTCGGACTCGGCGCGCGACAGGCCACCGAGCGCGACCCACGAGACTCCGACAGCGGTCGAGAGCTCGCTCGGCAAGGCGGTGCTTCGGTCGCGACGCATCGCCAGCACCATCGGCACCTCCCGACGATGCGCCAAGTGGTGCAGCATGGCGGTCGAACCCTCGTCGAGGAGGTGTGCGTCGTCCACGAGGAGCACCCCGCCGTCCGCCGCCAGTTGCCTGATGGCCTGCCGCACTCGGACCATCTGTTCGATGAGATCCTGCGCCGGAGCCGACGCCGAGTCGAGCAGGTGGGCGAAGGGAGCGAACGGCACTCTCGCCACCCCGGCTGCGGTCAGCTCACTTCGTCTCCCAGAGGCACTGAGGCGGCCGACGACTTCGAGGAGCAGACGGGTCTTGCCCGTCCCCGACTCGCCATCGACGATTGCGCACCCTCCGTCGTCGACCGCCTTCAACAGCGCCGCCAGTTCCGTCTGCCGACCGACCAGACGAGACCCCGTCACCCAGGGTCGAGAACGGTCGGTCGCCAGAGGACTTCCATCGGGAACCCGCACACATGAGTAACGTTTGACTCATCCCAGATCTGTCGCGGGTAGTACAGAATTCCCGAATCGGGTCGGGTCTCGTAGCGGCGAGACGGGAGGGCGCATGCGATTGCGAGCGGGCGAGCGGACTACGGGGGCGAACGCTCCGGCCGTCAACGGTGCGTCAGCCGGCGCGCCGGCCAACGATGCCCTGAGGCGCCTCGAAGCGCGGTACCCCTCGCTGCTCCCCGTCGTCTACGGCTACTGCCGTGCTCGCCTCCCCGTCCACGATGCCGAGGATGTGACAGCCGAAGTGTTCCGAGCCGCCGTCGAGCGACTTCGGAACGAGCCGGACGTCGAGCTGACGCCCGGCTGGTTCATCGCGGCGTGCCGAAGTCGGATCGTTGACCGTTGGCGGTACGACAGTCGCTGGTCGAGCCGCCTGATCGACCTCGCCCACAGTCAGCCAACGATCATCGATCCCCACCACGACGGCGGCGCGATCCTCGATGCGCTCGACCGCATTCCGACGCTCCATCGCGCCGTGCTCGTGTTGCACTACGTCGAAGGGTGGTCGGCCAGCGAGATCGGGGAACGACTGGGGCGGCGGCCATCCGCGATCGACTCGCTCATGGCGCGGGCCCGTCGAAGTCTCAGCAGCGCGCTCGACGAGGCGGCCCCCGGCGAGATCCGGGAGCAGGACAGGCCGCGACACCGACCGGAAGAGGACCGTACTGGGGTGACGACATGACAACCGATCTGGATGTGCGACAACTGCTCGTCAATGCCGAGCAACCGATGAGCCCATCTCCGGAGTTCGACGAGCGGTTGTTCGAGGAGCTCTTCGGAGGTGCACGACCTGCGACCGACCTACCCCGCGGTCGAGGTGCAGGCCTCCACGATCGAAGGCCGGACGACGCCCGGGCGAACGGCTGGCGGTGGATGGTCGCCGCCGCCGCTGCATTGATCGGCCTCGTCGTGGCGGTCAACGCGTTCGATGACGGGACCCGTGCCGTGAAGGTGAAGGTTGGCGGGGAGACGCCTGACCGCTCCCCCGCTGGATCGAGGGAGGCAGCGGCCGACGATGCGTGCGACGCCTTCAGGTCGACGGCGTTCAGCGGTATGGAGCGGACCGAGATCTTCAGCCCCAACAACGCCGACTCGATCGCGACGGCCGAGGCCGCCGGGGCCATGGCCACGACGCTGCGTGTCGCCTACGAGAAGCTTCTGTCAGATCTCGGGATGGCCGGAGTCGACATCGCCCCGTTCTCCCAACAGTCGGACCGAATCATCGAACGGATGCGTCGAGCCGAGCGAGAGGCTCTCGATGTCGACCTCGCTGATGCGCTCGACGAACTCGAGATGGCCGAGGAGCAGTTCATCGCCGTCGACCGGTTCCTGACTGAGCAGGGCATGGGAGGGTGTTTGTGATCTCAGCGCAGCGAGTCGCCCGAGTCGTGGCGTCGTGCTTGCTGATCATGCTGGTGGTCGGCCACGGGTGCGCCCGGACCGCCGAGGATGCGGAGCCGGAGCCGAAACCGGCCGCGGAATCGTCCGGCGACGGTACGACGACGACCAGCGAGAGCAGCGCCGATCCTGCTGCCATCCCCGAACTGATCACCGAACCGCTCGACTCCGAGTTCACCGACTGGGATGCCCTGCGTGCGAACTCGACATCGCTGTACGGCAAACGCGGAACGGCACCGGATTTCAAGGTCGATCGCATCGATCCCGACACCGGAGCCTCCCTCGCGTCACACACGGGAGCGATCGATGCGTGGACCGTTGTCGAGGACGCCGTCATCCTGCACGACGAAACCGCACGCACGATCACGGTTCTGGAGCCCGACACGCTCGCCGTGCGCCACGTCATCGCGTTGCCGCCGGATTTCCGCGCCGCGTTCCACGCCGACACACCCCGCAACGGTGAGTTCTGGCTGGCGGCGCACAGCTACGGCGAGGACATTGCGAAAGGCATCGTGACGCAGACCTCGGCCGCCCGACTCGACCTGGTCAACGGTACGGTCGCCGAAATCCGACCGCTGCCGCCGTGCGGCGGAAACTCCGCCACCGAGCACTCGACGCCAGGAGTGCTGGTCGCCACGATCTCGTGCGCGTATCAGATCGTCACGATCGACATGGCGACGGGAGCTACCACAGAGGTCGAGTCCTTCCCTGCAGCCGCCTACCTCATGCGCCCCGACGACACGGTTTGGATGCGGTGGAAGCCGTTCGGCTACGTGGCCCGGCTGGTTCCGGGGCAAACGGAGCTGGAAACGCTCGACCTCAATGTCGACGGTCCGACAATCACCGATCTCGGTGGGCTCGTCGGGGGCGAAGGCGCGGTATGGGTCAGCGCACACGTCGGCGTCGAAGCAGGGACGCGACTCCTCAATCGCATCGACCTCGACACCTTCGAGGTGACCGGACGAGCGATCACCAACATGGGATCGCCAGCGTTTCTCGACGACGCCGGCTACGGCGTCGCCGATGAGCGCCTCGTGCGATTCGACCCGGACTCGGTGACCGGAGGTCGCCCGACCCGCACGGTGCG
>JAIBBP010000097.1 GCA_019694615.1 Microthrixaceae bacterium
CGCCATCGGAGATCCCCGCTTCCCGTGACAACCAACGGCCCGTCGCCAACCCATCGGCGATGTCGGTGGTGCCGCGGACATCCAGTTCGCCGACCACCAACGCCTGCACCGCATCCAACCTGCGTCGAGCGGTCTCGATCTTCCGGGCGGTGTCCAACAGCGTTTGATCCGCGGCTTCGATCACCGGGACCACACCGTCCAACACCTCAGCAAGCTCACCCCAGAACATACGTTCGACGATAGCGAGCACCACTGACAATCAAGCCGGAAGCCCACGCAAGTGCAGAACTAACTCCTCGCTGCCAGCCAACTACTCCGCCCACGGCCGCCGTCCTCGGATTAATCGGGTTCGAACCGCTGCGCGTCGAGATCGCCTGACCCCGCTGTTCACCGATAGAGCCGAAGACCGCCGGGGTGCCCCCTGTAGGGTCGGCCATCGTGGCACGCGCGCGCCGTACCGCCGGGGGCCTGCGCCCCGACCGCCAGCTACGGCGACTCATCGAGCTCCTCGGCCCGACGGGCGACGCGGCGCGCCAGAGTCTGGTCGCGCTTGGGTTCAACTCGGCGACCAGTTTCGCTGCCGGCGCGATGCTCGTCGGATTCGAGGGAACATGGCGGCGGCTCGCCCCGATGCTCATTCTCGTCCCCGCGGCGATCGGCCTTCGCGGCAACGTGTACTCGACGCTCGGCAACCGACTGTCGACGTCGATCCACACCGGCACGTTCCGTGTGTCGTTCAAGCCCGATTCGGTGCTCGGGCAGAACCTGATCGCCTCCTTCAGCCTGACCGCCGCGATGTCGGTGGTGCTCGCTGCCTTCGCCAAAGTCCTCGCCACAGGCCTCGGCGTCGAGCAGGAGGTCACGTTCCTCGAGCTCACGATGGTGTCCGTCCTGGGAGGGCTCGTCGGCTCGGTCGTCGTTGCCGCGGCGACAGTGCTCCTCACGATGGGCGCGGTGCGCTACGAGTGGGACCTCGACTACCTCGTCGCGCCGTCGGTCTCGACGCTGGGCGACGTGATCACGATTCCGGCGCTCTGGCTCGCCGCCCAGATCGTCGGGCACGGAGACGCCGCGAGCATCCTCGGCGGGCTCCTCGTGATCGGCACGATCGGCGCGACGGTGTGGACGTGGCAGACGAACCTCGACCTCGTGCGCGAGATCTTCCGCGAGTCGATCCCCGTGCTCACAGCCGCACTCGTGCTGTCAGCGCTGGCCGGCCTGGTGCTCCAAAAGCAACAGGACATCCTCCACGTTCTCCCCGCGCTCGGGGTCCTCCAGCCGGCGTTCGTCTCCTCCGCCGGCGCACTCGGCGGCATCCTCTGCGGGCGCATCGCCACCAACCTGCACATCGGCTCGGTGGAGCCAACACTGGTACCGGGTGCCGAAACCCGCCGCGACTTCTCGCTCGTCCTCGGTCTCGCCGTACCACTGCTGTTGTTCAACTCGTTCGGTGCGTGGTTGACCGCGACGATCACCGACTCCCATGCGTCGCCGGGTTTTGGATGGCTGCTCTCGACCAGTGCGTTGGCGTCAGTCGCGACGCTCGTGTTCGTCGGGGCGCTCGCGTACTTCTCGACCATCGGCGCGTGGCGGTTCAATGTCGATCCAGACACGTACGGGACGCCGATCGTCACGGCGTCGGTCGATTTCGTCGGCACCATGGCCCTCGTCGTGGCGGCCGTAGCGCTGGGATTGCTCTGAGCCCCGGCCGATACGGATATCTGACACACCGTCAGATATCGTGACCTCCGATGAACCTCGACTTCACCCCCGAGGAGCAGGCGTTCCGCGAGGAGGCCCGCACCTGGCTCGCCGAACACCTCCCGACTGAGGAACGACCACCCGACGGCCAGCCGATGCGAGAGTTCGACCTCGCGTGGCAGAAAACTCTCTTCGAGGGCGGCTGGGCGGGGATCAACTGGCCGAAGGAGTACGGCGGCCGGGGCCTGAACGACATCCAGCAGATGATCTGGTACGAGGAGTTCGCCCGCGCCGATCCCCCGTTCACGCTCAACAACTCGTGCACGTTCGTCGGCAACAACCACGGCGGCCCAACGCTGATCGTCAGCGGCACCGACGAGCAGAAGTCGTTCCACCTGCCGAAGATCCTCCAGGGCGACGTCGTGTGGTGCCAGGGGTTCTCCGAGCCGGGCGCCGGATCCGACCTCGGGTCGTTGAGTTGCAAGGCGGTCATCGACGGCGACGAACTGGTCGTCAACGGCCAGAAGATCTGGACGTCCTACGCCCACGTCGCCGACTTCCAGGAGCTCCTGGTTCGCACCGATCCGTCGGCACCGAAGCACAAGGGCATCAGCTGGGTGATCTGCGACATGACGACACCGGGCATCGAGATCCGCGAGATCACGACCATGAGCCACGTCAACGACTTCTGTGAGGTCTTCTACGACGACGTGCGGATCCCTTTGAGCAACGTCGTCGGGCAGGTCAACGACGGCTGGCGCGTCACGATGACCACGCTCAGCTTCGAGCGGGGCACGGCCTTCATGGCTGATCAGGTGGAGCTGGCAGCTGTCGTCGAGCGGCTGATCGAGGAAGCCAAAGTCCGGACCGGTCCCGACGGCAAGCGTCCCGCGATCGCCGACGACGAGATTGCACGGCGCTTGTCGCTGGCTCGCGCCGAAGTCGCAGCGCTCAAGGCCATGACGATCGCCGGAATCAGCCGCACCCAGCGCACCGGCGTGCCCGGACCCGAAGGATCGATGACCCGCCTGTTCCACGGCGAACTACATCAGCGGGTCTACCAGCTGGGCCTCGACATCATCGGGCCGGAGGCGCTGCGCCTCACACCGGTCGACGGCAACGGCTGGACGGGCCCGTACCTCCAGAGTTTCGCCTACACGATCGGTGGTGGCACCACCGACATTCAGCGCAACATCGTCGGCGAGCGGGTCCTCGGCCTGCCCCGCGTCAAGTAGAGGGACTCGCGAGATGGATCTACTGCCCACACCGGAACAAGAAGAGATCGTCACGTCGATCGCGTCGGTGATCGCCGGCAACCACACCACCGGCGAACCGCTGACCGACGCGCTGTGGGAAGCCGCCGCTGCCCAAGGTTGGTTCGGCCTCGGCCTCGAGGAGGCCCTCGGCGGCGTGGGTTACTCGCTCGCCGAGGAGGTCCTGCTCTTCACCGAACTCGGTCGCGCCGCGGTTCCCGGGCCGTTCCTGGCGACCGTGTTGGCTTCCCGCCTCGCCGCCGAGGCGGGCGAAGCGGACCTCACCCAGCAGCTCATCAGCGGATCCGACCGCGTCGGCTTGGCCGAGCGGTGGGATGACGACCGCTTCTCGGTCCTCGATGCCGACGGAGCGACGATGGCACTGATCGTCGACGGCGAGCGCGTCACGCTCGTCGATCTCGGCGGTGTGGCGCTCGACTCGATCCCGTCGTTCGACACGCTCGTGCCGGTGTCGCTCGCCATCGACCTGCACGAGTCCCCGGCGTTGGCGACTGCGCCCGACGGTCCGGCACTCCTCCGTCGGGGAGCCTTGCTCTCCGCCGCGCTGCTCGCCGGGATCGCCAAGGCGACCACAGACCAGTCGGTGTGCTACGGCATCGACCGTGAGCAGTTCGGCCAGCCGGTCGGCGGCTTCCAGGCGGTGAAGCACCGCTGCGCCGACATGGCGACCCGCGCCGAGGTCGCCGCATGCCAGGTGCTGTACGCCGCGCTCGCGGAACGCGACGGCCGACCCGACGCTGAGTTCCACGTGCACGCCGCCCGGGTGGTTGCTGCCCGCGCCGCTGTCGAGAACTCGCAGATCAACGTGCAGAATCACGGTGGCATCGGGTTCACGTGGGAGCACACGGCGCACCGCTACGTGACCCGGTCCCGCGTCTACGCCTCCGTGCTCGGCACAACGCACACCCACCTGGGCGCGACCCTCGCGGCAACGGCCCCCCAGTAGGAACCGTCCCGAACCCGTTCTGTTGTACAAAGCGCGCGGCTGGGCGCGCGCTTTGTACAACAGAACGGGTGAGGGTCAGAGGTCGCGGAAGGGGACGTCCTTGTCGACGCGGGGTTCGGCAGGAAGGCCGAGGACGCGCTCGCCAACGATGTTGCGTTGCACCTGATCGGTGCCACCCCCGATGCGAGGAACCCACTGGGCCAGGAAGAGACCCTGGAAGAAGCCGTCGAAGGGTGCGTCCGCGAGCCAGGTCATACCGTTGGCTCCGAGGAGCCACATGAGGAGGTCTCCGCCGTCGCCGTACTGGCGACTGATGTGGAGCTTCATCACCGAGCTCTCCGGACCGGGCGGACGCCCGTTCGACACTGCCGTCTGCACGCGGTAGCCGAGGAAGCGGGTGATCCGGAAGTAGGTGTACAGCTTCGCCAGCTTCTGACGGGCCACGGCGTCGCCGGTTCGACCCAGCTCTCGCGCGAGCATCAGGACCTCGTCGAACTGGACCATGCCCCCGCCGGCGATGGCGCTGCGCTCGTTCGTCAGCGTCGTCATGGCGACACCCCAGCCGCGGTCGATGTCGCCGACGACGTTGCCCACCGGGACGCGCACCTCGTCGAGGAACACCTCGTTGAAGTGCACAGCCCCGTCGATCTGCTTCAACGGCCGCACATCGACGCCGGGCGACGACATGTCGAGGAGCAGGAAGGTGATGCCGTGGTGCTTGGGACGCTCTGGGCTGGTGCGCACGAGCAGGATCGCCCAGTCCGCTGATTGCGCCCCCGACGTCCAGACCTTCTGTCCGGTCACGACGAACTCGTCGCCGTCGCGGACGGCTCGGGTCGACAGCCCGGCGAGGTCGGAGCCAGCGCCGGGTTCGCTGAACAGCTGACACCAGACCTCGTCTCCACGCTTGATGGCGTCGAGGTATCGGCGGCACTGCGCGGCCGTTCCGTGTTCGATCAAGGTAGGACCGACCATGTCGACGCCGACCTGGAAGGAGTTGGCCGGCACGTCGAAGCGTGCTTCCTCCTGCTTGAAGACTCCGGCGAGGTGGGCGCTCAGTCCACGCCCTCCGTACTCGACGGGCCACTGGATGCCGGCGAATCCGGCGTCGGACTTGAGTGCCTGCCAGCGCTTGCCTCTCAGCAGACTGGCGTCGTCCTCGGCCTCGTCACGAGGGCGGAGTGTCTGCCACACCTCGGCAACACCCGGCCGCCGTACGTTGGCGTTGGCTTCGAGCCAGGCGCGGCATTCGAGGCGGAACGCCGCCTCCTCGGGGCTGTCGTCGAAGTCCATCGCCGCAGGACGGTAGACGCGTGCCAGCCCGCAGTGCGAGGGCGCTCGATGACAGTACGAGCGACCCGAACGGGTTGATCAGGCGGGAGCCTGCGTTGTCGTGGTCAGCTCAGGGATGGCGAGCCCGGGACGCTCGCGAAGCAGGAACGCCTGGGCGGCCTCGATGTCGAGCACCGGCGGTGCGGACGAAGCGCCAACCTGGGCCTCGACGATGAACTGGTTGACGTAGCCGGGCTGGTCGTAGGGCGGATGCAGACCAGCGCCGACGCCGTTGACGCGGGCGGTGTCGCCGTCGGCCGCCCACGGACCGATGCCGATGGCGTCGAACTCGCAATCGCCATCGCTGACACTGACGATGCCGACGCCGGCTGGCAGAGCACCCAGGCCAACCATGAAGACGCCAGCGGTACCCCCGCCGGAGGCGGCGAGACCGTAGACGCCACCGATGTTGCCGTTCTCGTCGAACCCGACGTTGACCTGGCCACCGGCGAGGTCAAGCGTCTTGGTGCAGTTGGCCGACGGTGTGTCGGAGAAGCGGACATCGAAGCTGAGCGTGCCGGCAGTGACGAGCTGACCGGGGAGGTTCAGTGGCTCCTCGGGAATGGTGATGGGAGGGGCGACGGTGGTCGCTGGCGCCTCAGTGGTAGTAGCAGGCGCTTCCGTTGTCGTCGTCGACTCGGCGAGAGTCGTGGTGGTGGCCGGTGCCTCGGTCGTCGTCGTGGGGGCCTCGGTTGTGGTGGTCGTCTCCTGCGAGGCGGCCGAACCAGCCCACAACGCGGTGGACACGAGGACCAGCGAACTCGTCACCATCAAAACACGCTTCACCGCGAACTCCTCTCCTGCCCGGTCCGCCGACTCAGCCCGAGCCGCGCGGAGTCGTCCCCAGACGCTCCGAACAGCGTATCGGTCGGCCGCGACATCGACAAGGCAGGATGCGTGATGCATCGAAAGGATGCGAGGTGGTGATCGTGACCGAGTCCTGAGCAAGAGCTCTACGGGTTGTCCCAGAACGCGAGAACGTCCCGCAGAAAGCCGACCACCGCAGCGTCCTGGCCGTGTCGCACCAGATCGAGCGCGAGACCAAGGTCCGGACCGAACGACTCGAGCTGTGGCGAAGGCGGAACCGAGCCGGCAGCTCGGAGTTCCATGGTCGCCGACTCCACGTCACCCCGTCGAAGGAACACCTTGCCCCGCACGATGTGGCCGTGATGAAGCAGGTTCCCCCGATTCCAGTCATCGACATCGGAGGCGGATCCGGCCTCGAGCAAGCGATCCGCCGCCTCAAGCGCCGCATCGAGGTCACCCGTCTCGAGTAGCGCCGCAGCCCGCTCCTCGTTGAGAACGTCCGGATCCTCGTCCGCCTCAAAGACGCCCATCCCCAACGACAAGAGGATGTCCTCGGCCGCCCGGCGCTCCCACAGATCCTTCCCGCTAGACGTGTCGTTCCGGTGTATGTCGGCGAGCACGGTGGAACATGCCAACATGCCGGGTATCTGCTGCAGGTACCCCGCGACCTCGGCGGCCACAGCACTCACGCGACCGAGCAGCAGTTCGGCGATCTCTTCTTCGTTGAGGTATCGTTCCACCGGTTGTACTCCGGGACGCTGGCGGGAACTACGAGGCTGCTGCGACCGCAACCAACGGAAGGGCCAGCACGACGACGATCGCGGTGATCAGCCAGTTCGCGTGCGGCTGACTCAAGATCGGGACAGGGTGTGAATTCGCCCAGAGCGGGGACGAGGAGACCGGGACACCGGGCGAGTATCCCGACGGTACGGTGGTCGTCGACCAGGTGCGCTCGTAGCCGGGTGCGGGCAGGGGTGAGGCTGGCTTCTTGTCCGAGCAACGGGCGAGGCTCCTGCTGTATTTGCGCATGCAATCCCCGTAGCACAGCGCCTTCGCCTTGTCTGTGCGCCTTCGGGAACACGACTTGGAGCAAGTGCCATATGCGGCCTCGGCTTGGGCGCGGCACGCCTGCTCCGCCGGACTGTACTGGCAAGGCCGATTCTTCGCGGTACCGCTCAGGTCACTCGTGTTGTTGGGGTCGGCGACGTAGAGGTAGTCGTTGGGGGTGCCGCCTTCGATGGGGTCGACGGCGAGGAATCGTCCGAGCGTGGTTTGGTAGGGGCGGGCTCCCATTTCGATGGTGGGTTGGAGGCCGGTTTGGTGTTCGAGGGGGCGTCGGGCTTGGCCGTGCCACCCGTAGTCGAGGTCACCGTCAGCGTTGTCGATGCTGGTCGCACCCAACGGGTTGCCGAAGGGGTCGTAGGACCCGATCGTCCCGGTCTGGGTGCCGGTGTTGTTGGTGGTGAGCACCAGGTCACCGTGGGTGTTCCCATGCGACCACACCTCGGCTGTTGATGGCCGCCACGTGTACAGGCCGCCACCGACGAGCCCGATGCTGATCTCCTTCAGATTGCCGGCGTTGTCGAGGACGAGGTCGCTGGTGTCACCGGCACCGGTATACGCCTGTTTCGACACGACGGTCCCGTTGACTTTGCGGGCCACGATCCGGTCCGCAGCGTCACGGGTGTACTCAACCGTCGCCGTGCTACTGACGGTTTTGAGGTGCCGGTTGGCGCCATCGAAACTCA
>JAIBBP010000200.1 GCA_019694615.1 Microthrixaceae bacterium
GGTTGGCTTGCGATGCAGATTGACCACATCGACGACCGCTTCACCGTTGGTCAACACCAGTTGAACGACCGACTCGCCGAGGACCCGGCGCAACTCGTCGACCGACACCGGGACCCCGCCGATCTCACACAGTTCACCGACCCCGGCCCAACCGCGCATCAAAGCAGCGAGATCGACACGCACGAGCGTCAAACGGGTGAGTGGCACCCAGCCCGAACGCCCACGGGCACCGGCCGAACCACCGGTGTCGCTGGTGCCAGGGCTGGCCATGCCGGTTTGGCTGAGGTTCATCAACGCGTCGAAGGCGTACGCGCCACGGCCTTCCCGCTTGGCGGGTTCCCGGTTCGCCCGGAACGCCTTATCAACCTCGCGTTGGATCAGCGCTTCGAACGCTTTCACATCCGCGACCGGGCCACGCACTTCGGCGTGTCCGGCGCCGTTGCCGTACCAGAATCGGAGGTTTCGTTCGCGCCGTACCCGACGGTCGCGTTCCGCTTTCTCTGCTTCGGATCGTGCTTCGGCTTTACGGCGTTCCGCTTCTTGGCGGGTACGGCGCAACGAATCCTTCTGCGCCTGTTCCAACAGGTCTTTCTCCGCGTCGGGGTTCACCGCCGCCGCGTCCGCCACAGCCCCCGCCTGTTCGGGGGACAGGCGACCCTCCCGCACCGCGTCAGAAGTCGCCCCCAACCCCGCCAACCGCTCCGAAGTCTCCAAATCGGCTTTCGCGCGGCCTGTGGTGGTGCCCAACTCGTTGGCCAACCAGTCTGCCGGTGACGCGAACCGGTCCCGTTCCCACTGCTTCGCCTCAGCGGCGCGTGCGGTCATCAACACCCGGCCCGATTCCGCCAACCGTTGCACCGACGCGAACGCTGACATCACTTCCGGCGCCCACGACAACGGCACATCCTGAGGTTCCAACGACCCGATCAACGCTCGCAACGGTTCACCCACTGCCAGGATCTCCGCAGCCAACGCTGACTTCGGTGCCTTCTTCGCCGGGGATCGGGGAGGCGAACAGGTGTTCGATGCCATACACCAACCGTACCCACGACCACTGACACTTAAGCCTCTCGGCTGGAGAAGTCCGGCCGGCGTGCGCGAGATCGAGAACCCGCGCGCTCGGCAAGGTTGCCGACGGCATCGACCGTGAACAGTGCGTGGAGAACTCGATATCAATCTCGGCAAACGGGGGTGTCGAACTGAGCGCGGCGCGACCGCACGGCGGCATGTCAGCACCCGAAGCCGGGTGGAGGATCGAAGCCGAATGTCGAACACAGCGCTGCGACGTCATGATGATCGACGACTCGGGGCGGATAACCGGTGTGCCAACGCAAGGACCATCCAGGGTCCTCACAACGCAGCGGTCGGCCCGCGATCTCCCCGTGTCCGTCGAGCGCAACCGACGGGAACGTCTCCCCGACGCGACCGCCGTAGTGGAGCATGCCCTCCTCGGCCGCTTCGAAGACGTGAAGGTCGACGCGGCGCCGGGCCCCATCGTGCAGGACGAAGTTCCATGGACGATCGTCTCCCCACGGATAGAGGCGATCGACACCGACTGCGACCAGGGCAACGACGGCCCGGTCGAAGTGGTCGGCGGGCAACCAGAGGTCCAGATCGCTGTGGGGTCGTGTCTGTCGACGAAGGTTGGCATCGACGCCCCAGCCGCCCCCGACGCAGACGTCGACGCCTACCTCGTCGAAGGAGTCGAGTAGCGCGACGACGGCGTCAGCAGATATCTCGTGGGTGGTCACGGTCCACAGTGTCGCCTCGACGCGAACCGCCCGCACAAGGGTTTCCCCCTAGGCCGGCGCCCGCCACACGCGGCCTTGGCCGCCACCCAACCCAGCAGCACTGCCGAGAGGGCCGATCGTTCCGGCGCGAGAAGTCGGCGATGACGGCCGACTCGACGTCGGCGCTCGCCTTCTACGACCGCGCGCTCGTGACCAGGATGCGATCGGCGGCAAACGAGCCGACGCCGAACGTGCGCCCGTCGATGTCCAGCGTGATCGTGCCGTCCGGTGCGGTCGCGGCGACCTGTCCCGCCGCGCCGGGCACGATATGGCACTGCTCAAGGAACTCGAGCACCCCCGGCGCGAACTCCAGGGACTCCGGGATTCGCGCCACGACGAACTCGGTTCCGACACCCACCGAAGCGAGCGGGCGGGAGTCGGCCTCCTGGTAGTCGCTGCCGGGAATGGGGTTGCCGTGTGGACAGGTCGTGGGGTCTCCGAGGACCCGGACGAGGGCGTCCTCGACCGCTGGCCCGATCACGTGCTCCCACTTCCCGGCCTCGTGATGGGCCTCCGCCCACGGCAGCCCCAGCACGTCGCACAGGAACCGTTCGGCGAGGCGGTGTCGGCGCACCACACGCTCGGCGAGCGTGCGCCCGGCCTCGGTCAGGTGGATCTCGACACCGTCGAGTTCGACCAGCCCCTCCGCGGCGAGTCGCTTGACCATCCCCGATACCGATGGCCGGGAGATCCCGAGTCGCTCGGAGATTCGGGCCTGCACCACCCGCACACCGTCCTCGGAGAGCTCGAAGATCGTCTCGCAGTACTCCTCGAACGCCGGGTGCCACTCAGCCGTCATGAACCCGATCGTAGGGGAGCCGACGACCTGTGGGTGTCGGCGAGTAGCCACAACAACAGAATGCTCCCGAGTTCGGGGATGTGGGAGACCTCGTCGGTGAGCGGTACATGGCCCTCGGCAACGTCAAGAGCGGCGGTGATGAGCAGCGCGGCGCCGAGGACGACCGACACCGGGAGCATCGTGCGGGCCCGCGCCGGACGAACGGCAACCACCAGCAGGCCGACGCCGTACGCGGCGGTGAACGCACCGAGGTGGCGCGAGGCGTGGACGGCGACGCCGACGTCGTGACCGGCGACGAGGTCGTCGAAGGCAGCGATCAGCGCGATCACCCCAATCGCCATCAGACCAACGCGGATCGCCAACCGTGCCCCGGACCGGTCGGCAGCGGCGACCGATCTCACGACGCGACCGGCCAGGTCCGTCGGCGCCGGGGGCAAAGCACCGGACGTCGATGGCCACCAGGTCGGGTCAGCGAGACCGCGACACCGCTGGCACCCTGCCAGGTGACGATGCACCACTCGCTCGTCGAAGTCCGGGTGATCGCCCCCAGCGAGCGAGACAAGCGCGTCGTCCCAGGCGTCGGAGTGGACCAGCGGAACGGGAGCGTCGTTGGAACCCATCGCATACAGGTCGTCGGTTCTCGGCTCGAAGTTCCCGGGCGAACGCGAACGTCGCCGAACCTCGCGTCGATCTGCGAAACTGCGGCGTGACCGACCCGTTACGAGGCCTGCTCGACGCCGCGATCGAGGGCGACGACGTGGCCCTCGCCGATCTGGTCCGTTGCACTCAGGACGACCTCTGGCGGCTGTGCTGCCTCCTGGGCAGCGGCGATGCCGAGGACCTCGTGCAGGAGACCTATCTACGTGCCGTCGGTTCGCTTCGCTCCTACCGCGGGGATGCCCCGGTCCGCTCCTGGCTCATGGCGATCGCCCGGCACGTGTGCGCCGACCAGGTGCGAGCGCGTCAACGCCACCGGCGACTCGTGCGGAAGGTGACCGACCATCAGCGTGCAAACGTTTCGATCGATGGGCATCTCGAGGCGGAGGTCGGTGCGCCGACAGCGGCGCTGATCGACCATCTCGAGCCGGCGCGCCGTGAGGCGTTCCTCCTGACCCAGGTGATCGGTCTCTCCTACGACGAGGCAGCGGTCGTGATCGGATGCCCGATCGGAACGATTCGCTCCCGGGTCGCCCGGGCACGCGGCGACCTCGCCGACATGGTGCGTCGCGCAGACATCGCGTAGCGATCGCGTCGGCCCCGCGTAGCGATCGCGCCGGTAGGGTCGAGTCGATGACTTCGCCGACCGACCGATCGAGGCTGCTGGTTCTCGCGAACCGTTTGCCGGTCCGACGCGTCAGGACCGGCGACCGAAGCGAGTGGGAGACGAGCCCGCGAGGCCTTGTTGCCGCCCTGGGGCCGGTCCTGGAGTCGCACCCCGGAGAAGCGACGTGGATCGGCTGGACCGGCATCACCGGCGAGCACCACGACCCGTTTCGAGTCGACGGCGTTCTCCTCGACCCCGTTGAGATGAGTCGTGGCGAAGTGCAGCTGTTCTACGAAGGTTTCTGCAACTCGACACTCTGGCCCCTGTATCACGACTCGATCATCCGCTCTGAGTACCACCGGACGTGGTGGGATGCATACGTCACCATCAACCGCCGGTTTACGGAGCACGCCGCTCGGCGGGCCGAGCCGGATGCCGTCGTCTGGGTCCACGACTACCAGTTGCAGATGGTGCCGGCGATGCTTCGGGCCGTTCGCCCCGACGTGCGGATCGGACTGTTCCTCCACATCCCGTTCCCTCCAGTCGAGCTGTTCCTCCAGCTTCCGTGGCGAAGGCAATTGCTCCACGGCCTGGCCGGCGCCGATGTCGTCGGATTTCAGACGAGGGGCGGGGCAGCGAACTTCCGTTCCCTCGTCGAGCGCCTGAACATCGGTGAGGTCGACGGTGCCGACGTCATCGTGGACGGCCGTCGGGTGCAGGTCGGCGTGTTTCCCATCGGGGTGGACGCCGCCCGAATCGCGCAGATCGCCGCCGATCCGGCCACGATCGACCGTGCCGCGGAGATTCGAGCGTCTCTCGGCGACCCCGAAACGATCCTGCTCGGTGTGGATCGCCTCGACTACACGAAAGGCATCGCCCGTCGGATCGAGGCGTTCGCGGAACTGTTGAGCGAGGAACGTCTGGAGGTTCCGCGTCACGTCCTGGTGCAGGTGGCCGAGCCGTCGCGGGAAGCGGTACTCGGCTACAGCGACATCCGCGACCGCGTGGACGGGCTGGTCGGTGAGGTGAACGGGGCGTATGGGCTGGTCGGGGCTCCCGCCGTCACCTACCTTCACCGCAGCCAGTCCACCGAGGAGCTCGTCGCGCTCTATCGCGCCGCGGACGTGATGCTGGTGACACCGGTTCGTGACGGCATGAACCTGGTGTGCAAGGAGTTCGTCGCGTCCCGCCTCGACAACACCGGAGTGCTCGTTCTGTCCGAGTTCACGGGCGCCGCCGAGGCACTGTCGGACGCGCTGTTGGTCAACCCCTACGACGTCGACGGACTCAAGAACGCGATCGACCGGGCCGCACACCTGCCGACTGCCGAGGTGACACGACGGATGGCTGCGCTGCGCAAGAGTGTGACCACCGACGACGTCTACGCGTGGGCGCGATCGTGGATGGTGGCCCTGGGACTCGACACAGCACCGGCAGAACCTCCAGCAGATACGGCAACACCGCGGCAGGAGACACCAGCGTGACCTGGTCGCCAGGGCTCATCGAGGCGTTGGCCGCAGCGGGGCGCGCCCCGGTGCTGCTCGTCGCCTGCGACTACGACGGCACACTCGCCCCGATCGTCGACGATCCCGCCCACGCCCATCCGCTTCGGCCTGCGATCGCCGGCCTGCGTGGACTGGCCGTGCTGCCCGACACCCATGTCGCCGTGGTGTCGGGCCGGTCGTTGCGCGATCTCGCCGCGCTCTCGCGGCTTCCCGACGAGGTGCATCTCGTCGGGAGTCACGGCTCGGAGTTCGAACCGGTCAGCATCGGTCGGTTCTCCGACGAGCAGATCGCGCTCCTGCACCGCTTGTCCGCCGAGATGGCGGTGATCGCAGACACGGTGCCCGGTTGCTCGATCGAGACCAAACCTTCAGGTGTCGCGTTCCACTACCGCCGCGCCGACACCGCCGCCGGGCGCGCTGCCGCTCAGCGGATCATCGACGGACCGGGCCGGCTCGACGGCGTTCACCTCCGCGAGGGCAAGTGCGTCGTCGAACTGTCCGTGGTGGACACCGACAAGGGCGGGGCGCTGGAGCGGCTCCGCTCGATGCTGAGCGCCGACACCGTCGTCTTCATCGGCGACGATGTGACCGACGAGGATGCATTCGCCCACCTGCGCGGTCCCGATGTCGGGGTGAAGGTCGGTCCCGGCGACACCGGCGCGGCTCACCGTGTGGCCGATCCCGAGGAGGTTGCGGGCCTCCTCGGCCGGTTGCTCGACGAACGCTCCGGTTGGGTCGCTGGGCATCGCGCTCCGCCGATCGAACGGCACTCCCTGCTGTCGGATCAGCGAACGCTCGCCCTCGTCGACCCCGACGCCCGTATCTCGTGGATGTGTCATCCCCGCGCCGACAGTCAGGCGTTGTTCGCCGAGCTGCTCGGCGGACCGACCGCGGGCTATTTCGCCATTCGTCCGTTGGCCAACGGTGGCGCCCCGATCCAGCGCTACCTGCACGAGTCGATGATCGTTGAGACGCAGTGGCGGACCCACAAGGTCACCGACTATCTCGACGTGAGCGGTGGCCGTGTCGCGGAGCACGCGTCGCGCACCGAACTCGTGCGGGTGGTCGAGGGCAGCGGCCCCGTCGAGATCGTGTTCGCACCGCGCCTCGATTTCGGTCGCAACGTCACCGAGCTCGAGTTGGTGCCCGACGGGGTGGCCGTGGTCGGTGGTCACGAGCCGATCACCCTGGTGGCACCCGGCGTGGAGTGGGAACTCATCGTGTCCGGCGCGCATCACAGTGCCCGGGCCGTCGTCGATCCCGCCGACGTTCCCCTGGTCCTCGACCTGCAACTGGGAGCCGCCGACTCCGACGACCGCCCCGTCGACGCCTCGTTCGAAGCAAGCCGGCGTGCCGAGACGGTCGCGTTCTGGAAAGGGACGGCGACGGGGCTGTCACTGCCTCCGGTCGCAACCTCGTTGGTGCGTCGCTCGGCGATGGTGCTCGAGGCGCTGCGGTACGCGCCGTCGGGCGCGATGCTCGCGGCGGCGACCACGAGTCTGCCCGAGGCGATCGGCGGTCATCGCAACTGGGATTACCGGTTCTGTTGGCCGCGCGACTCGTCGATGTCGTGCGCCTCCTTGGCGCGACTCGGCCGCACCGAACCGGGACTCGCGCTCCTCGATTGGCTGTGCGAACGGGTCGATCACGCGACGCGTCCCGATCTGCTCCGTCCGCTCTACTGCGTCACCGGCGACGAGCACGTGCCGGAGGCCACCATCGCCGAGCTCGCGGGCTACGCCGGGAGCCGCCCGGTACGAATCGGGAACGCTGCGGAGAACCAGGTGCAGCTCGACGCCCTCGGCCCCGTCGCCGAACTGGTGTTCCTGATCTTCACCCGGGCCCGCGTGCTCCGGCCGCGCCACTGGGCACTCATCGAGAAGCTGGCCGACGTCGTGGTCGACCATTGGCATGAACCCGACCACGGCATCTGGGAGGTACGCCTCGCCCGCCAGCAGAATGTCGTCTCGAAGGTGATGTGCTGGCAGGTGCTCGACCGTGCCATCCGCATCGCCGACGCGACCGGCCGTGACGTGCCCGAGACGTGGGCAGCGGCGCGTGATGCCATTCATGGGGAGGTGATGGAGCACGGGTGGAGCGAAGCCCGAGGAACGTTCGTCTCGCACTACGGCGGCGACGAACTCGATGCCGGACTGTTGTTGATGGGCACGTCGGGCTTCGTCGATCCGACAAGCCCCCGATTCGAGGCGACGGTGCGTCGGATCGAGCGCGAACTGTGCGACGGGCCGGCCGTCTACCGCTACCACCACGAGGACGGGTTGTCCGGCACCGAGGGAGGGATGCTCATCTGCACCGGCTGGTTGGTGCAGGCGCTGGTTGCATGCGGCAGGGTCGACGATGCCGTCGACTGGTTCGATCGCCTCGTCATTCCCGCCGGTCCGACCGGCCTGCTCCCCGAGCAGATCGACCCCACGACCGAGTTGGGGCTGGGCAACGTCCCGCAGGCCTACTCCCACCTCGCCGTCATCGACTCAGCACTCGCTCTCGCAGCCGAAGGCATCACCGGGTAGGCGATGGAATCCGGCGCGGGTCAGCGACCGAGGAGTTCGTCGAAGGGCCCGGTGACCTCGTAGGTCACTCCACCCATGACTCCGATCGGCAGCAGCCCCGAATTCACCGGGCCGCGCTGGGAGCTGAAGTACAGGCGCTGTCCGTCAGGGCTGAACGTCGGACCCGTGATCTCCGAACCGCTGTGGCCGATAACCTGTGCGATCGCGACCAGCGTGTTGTCTGGGCGGAGCGCCACCACCTGCATGTCGTCGCCGTCCTCGGCGATGAGCAACGTGTCAGAGGTGGAGTGGCGGTCGACGAGCAGGTTGTCCACTCCGGACAGGACCGACCCGCTGCCGGCCTGGAAGCGCAACGTGATCGCTTCGGTCGCCGTGTTGAACTCCCACACCCGGTTGTCGCCCTTCGTGGTGAACCAGACGAGGCCCCCTCGGGTGTCGATCCCCTCGCCGCCGTCGAAGCGGAGTGTGCCCGGCACCTGGTAGCGAGTCGGACCGGACTCCGCGGACACGTCGGGAACCGGACGCCACGTCACCGCTCCGATCGCTCCGGACGGGTTCGGGGCGCCCGTCGCCACCTCCAGAACCCCTGAGGACAGGTCTCCCGGGCTGGTTGGCGTGAAGCGGTAGAACGCTCCATCAGGTTTGTCCTCGGTGAGATACACACGGTCGTCGGCAGCGACGGCGGCCGCTTCGTGCTGGAAGGCACCCATCGCCGGGCGAGGCACGGCGCTCCGTGGCACGTTCGGGTCGCATTCGAAGATCCGTCCACCGTCGAACTCTTCACCGGTCAACCATGTGCCCCACGGCGTGCGGCCACCGGCACAGTTCAGCGACGTGTACTCGCAGATCGGGTACGCGTCGACGATGGTGCCATCGGGTGCGAACCGGATCGAGGACACACCGCCGGCTCCAAAAGGAATCTCGTGATTGACGGCCAGGAACCATCCGCCGGGCACCGCTGGGTCGACGAAGGTCGCCGCACCGTCAGGGAAGAACGGAAACGAATGAGGCGTGCCGGCGACGGTGGTTCCACCCTGCGCGATGATCCGGCTCGAGAAACCGGGCGCGAGCCTCAGCCCGTTGGCGTCGGACCCCTCGGTGCCTGGCTCGGTGATCGCAGCGCACCCATCGAGGCCGACGGTGACGGCCAGCGCTCCGGCAGTTCCCGACCACTTGAGCAGCGCCCTGCGTGAGATCTCCATTCGCGCAGGGTACGCAAGAAACCGGTGTTGGTCGAAGGCGTCGGTAGGGTTGAACCGCCATGACGACGCTCGAGACGACACGCGGAGTGCACGCTCGACGAGCGCCGTGGGCCCGTCGAGCTCTCACCTGCGCGGTCGGAGCGGCGGTCGTCGGTCTGCTCCTGGGCGGTCAGGTCCTGGCTCAGGAGCCTCCGCCCGTAGAGCAGTCCATCGAGTCTCGGCCGAGCACAACCACGCCTTCGGGCGAGTCCCCGGCGACCTCCTCGACGACGACCACCGCCGTCGATCCTCTGGGGGCCTCGGCGGAAGGCTTGAGCAGCGGCGCGTACAGCGGCCAACCGCCGTTCGAACTCGGCTCGATGACGGTGCTCGGAAGCGAGGTCCGGTCATCGCGGCGGGCGCTCTCCGACGCGGAGCAACGGTACGAGCAGTCCCAGGCGGCCATCGACGCGACTGTCACCGAGTTCCAGCGACTCGCCGGGCAGATCGAGGTCATCGGCATCGACCGCGAGGACAAGGTCGCCAGCGCGTCCGCTGCCAAGACCAGCATGAAACGACGCGCTGTCGACGCGTTCGTCCGCGGCGACGAATCCACCAAGCTGCTGGGAGTCATCGACGACCCCGTCGAATACAGCAGAGCCAAGAACTACCTGTCGGCGCTCGCCGGTCTCGATCGCGACGCGATGCTCGACTACCAGCGTCGTATCGCCGGGCTCGACGATCGTGAGCGCGAACTCGTCGATGACCAGGCCGACCTCCAGGACCAGGCCGCCCAACTCGCCGTTGAGCGATCAATCGCGCTCCGTGCGCTCCTGAACGCCCGACGTTGCGCTGAGGCGTACCGCTCGGGGAGCCACGCCTGCCCCCCCACGTTCGTCTTCCCGGTGCTCGGCGACGTGACCTTCGCTGGCACTTGGGGCGCCCCTCGGATGCCCGGCAGCGTGGACCAGCACTGGCACGAGGGCACAGACATCATGGCGCCGACAGGACGCGAGATCGTCGCCGTCGAGGACGGGACCATTCTGAACGTCGGAGACGCCGGCCTCGGTGGACTCCGGCTCTGGCTTCGTGGTGCCAGCGGAATCGACTACTACTACGCGCACTTCTCCTCCTTTGCTGCCGGCATGGTCGACGGCACAGAAGTGACCGCCGGCACTGTCCTCGGCTTCGCTGGAGCGACCGGCAACGCCGCCGGCGGCGCTCCCCACCTCCACTTCGAGATCCATCCCGGCGGCGGGCGCCCGATCGACCCCTATCCGCTGCTCAAGGCGTCGTGGGGTTCGCGTACGATGCCCGACCAGTCACGGGTCGTGGAAGGCGTTCCGAGCGCCCGTGCCCTGCTCCCTCCCGAAGAACGCTGATCGACCCGATGGACATCACCGCCGACCTCCTCACCGACGTGTCGGCCGACGCTCTGTACGCGGTGGTGTCGAACCTGGCCACCTATCCGCAGTGGCTCGACATCGTCAGCCGAGCCGAGCCGGTCGAGCCGGTCGATTCCGATGGCGGGCCGGCATGGAGCATCGATCTCCGAGGTCAGATCGGTCCCCTCCGTCGGTCGAAGCGATTGCGCATGGTGCGAACGGTCGGGGAGAGCCCGACGGCGATCCGATTCGAGCGTCGAGAACACGACGGTCGGGCGCACTCGCCGTGGGTCCTCGCCGGCGCGATCTCACCGGTGGGGGAGGCGACCCGCGTGCAGATGAGCCTTCACTACGGCGGCACCCTCTGGATCCCCCTCCTCGACCGCGTGCTGCGCGACGAGATCGAGCGGTCCCGGCCGCGCCTCGTCGCTGCAGCGCGCGCCGACTGATCGGCGACCTGTCGGCGACTGCCCGTCCCCAACGGCGTTGCTGCTCTGCTTCAGGGTGTTGCGCGGGCGCTCCACCTGCCGTCACGACGCTCGACGGTCACGTCGATGCCGGCTGCTTCGCTCAGCGATGCCGACGTGATGGTTTCCTCGATGGGTCCGCTCGCGAGCACTCTGCCTTTCCCCATCACGAGCGCGTGGGTGAACGAAGCCGGGATCTCCTCAACATGGTGGGTGACGAGAACCATCGGGGTGCCGTCGGCGCCGAGGGTGTCCAGATCCGCGACGAACCTCTCGCGTCCGGCGAGGTCGAGCCCGGCCGTCGGCTCGTCGAACAGCAGCAACCCCGGTTCGGTCATCACCGATCGGGCGAGCTGGACCCGTTGACGTTCACCGCTCGACAGCGAGCCGAACCGGTGGTCCGCGAGATGAGCGATGTCCAGCCGACCCAGGGCCGCTCGAGCGCGCCGCCGGTCGTCATCGGTGTAGGCGTGCCACCACGGCTCGAGAGCGGCGTTGATCGCACACACGACCACGTCCACCGCGGCGAGATCGGGGCGAACCAGGTCGGAGAATGCACTGCTCACGAACGCGATGCGCATCCTCAGCGCGCGGACGTCGGTTCGCCCCAGCTGCTCTCCGAGGACGCGAACCGACCCCGTCGACGGGTGGTCGTACAGCGCTGCGACGCGAATGAGCGACGTCTTGCCGCACGCGTTGGCCCCGAGCACCGCCCAGCGCTGACCGCGCTCGACGCACCAGTCGACGGAGTCGAGAACGGTGGTGTCGCCTCGGCGCAACCCGACCCCGTTCATTTCGAGAGCCGGTCCTGGCCGGGGTGAGGAAAGGTCGGTCATGTCGGTAAGTCGGCTGGCGGTGGGTCGTGCTCATCGGGGGCGCGGCCTGGCTAGCGTGATCTTGTCATGGCAGCCGGAAGAGCGAGGAGCTAGCCATCGGCGCTTACATCGGCTTGGCCGCGGTGATGTTGCTGGTCGCGGCCACAGCCTTCTTCGTTGCCGTCGAGTTCTCCCTTGTCGCCGTTGACCGATCCGAGGTCGAGGTCGCGGCGACCAACGGTGACCGGCGTGCGGCGATGGTCTCCAGAACACTGAAACAACTGTCGTTCCACCTATCCGGAGTGCAACTGGGCATCACCATCTGCTCGGTCGGGATCGGTGTGCTCGCCGAGCCCAGCGTCGCGTCGCTCCTCCGATCGCCTCTTGAGGCGGTGGTCGGCGACAGGCGGAGCGAGGCGGTTTCGGTCGTCGTTGCGCTCTTCATCGCGACAGTGGTTCAAATGCTGATCGGCGAGCTGATCCCGAAGGCCATCGCCGTCGGACGACCACTCGGGACCGCACGATTCCTCGCACCAGCGGTGCGTGTCTACTCGGGGATCTTCCGCCCCGTAATCGTGCTGTTCAGCGGAACCGCCGACGCGCTCGTACGCCGCCTCGGAGTCGAGCCGACCGAAGAGCTGAGCCAGGTCAGGTCTCGCCACGAGCTGGCGAAACTCGTCGAGTCGTCAGGTGTCGAGGGCAGCATGCAGCCGGCACAGGTCGAGCTGCTCACGCGCACCTTCCGCTTTCGTGACAAGGTTGTGGCCGAGGCGTTGACCCCACGCACCGCAGTCGTCGCTCTGTCGGTCCACCAAGTCGGCGCTGACCTGCGCGACCTGTCGGTCGAGACCGGCCTCAGTCGCTTCGTGCTGGTCGACAATGACCTCGACGACGTCGTCGGGGTCGTGCACGTGAAATCCCTGTTCGACATCACGGCCGACCGGCGAGACGACATTCCGTTGGCCGAGCTTCGCACCGACGCACTCATGGTTCCCGAATCGCGGTCACTCGACGGGCTCATGATCGAGATGCGCGCTTCCAAGGTGTACCTCGCCGTCGTCCTCGACGAGTACGGCGGGACGGCGGGCATCGTGACGCTCGAGGATCTGCTCGAGGAGATCGTCGGCGAGATCGACGACGAACACGATCGCTCTGAGGGGCGGGCCTCGGTGTGGACGCTCGGGGGCACGTCTGTGCTGTCCGGCCGCCTCAGCCTCGACGAGGTCCGCGACTCGACCACGCTGAGGCTCCCCGAGGGCGACTACGAGACGTTGGCAGGGTTCGTGCTCGACCAGCTGGGACGCATCCCCGAGGTCGGCGACCGGTTCGTCCACGACGGCTGGTCGATCGACGTCCTCGAGATGGACGGCCGACGCGTCGCGAGCGTCCGGTTGGTCGAACCTGTTCGGCCCGTCGCTGATCTGGGCGGAGTCGACGCGTGAGCCTCATCATCGCAATTGTCCTGATCGTCGCGAACGGCCTGTTCGTCGCCATGGAGTTCGCGCTGCTGGCCTCGCTGCGGACACGGATCGAAGAGGAATCGGACAAGCTGCGAGGTCGGCTGGCGCTGCGGTCGATGGGCCGGCTCGGCACCGTGCTGGCAGGGACGCAGCTCGGCGTGACCCTGTCGTCGCTCGCGCTCGGCTCCGTGGCAGAACCCGCAGCGGATCGCTTTCTCGAAGAGGTGTTCCACAACATCGGCGTGCCCGAGTCGCTGTCCGCCCCCATCGCGCTCGTCATCGCCCTCGCCGTCGTGGTGTTCTTCCACCTCGTCATCGGCGAGATGGTCCCCAAGTCGATCGCCCTGTCCCAGCCCGAACGGACACTTCTCAACCTTGTCCTCCCGGCGTCTGCCTTCGTGTGGCTGTTCCGGCCGGTGATCTGGGTGCTGAATCGCCTGGCATTCGTCGGTTCGAGGCTGTTCGGCGTCGAACCAGCCGACGAGTTGCGGTCCACCGCTTCCGCTGCCGAACTGGGATTGATGATCGAGGAGTCCCGAGACGAAGGGCTGATCGCAGACGAGGATCACGAACTGCTGACCGCTGCGCTCGGATTCCTCGACCGCGGCGCGTCGTCGGTCATGGTGCCGCGGCACCAGATCGTCTCGATTCCGCGCTCTGCGACCGTCGCCGACGCCGAGGAGGTGGTCCACGCCAGCGGACACAGCCGGGTGCTCGTCGTCGGCCGCGACCTCGACGACGTCGTCGGGTTCGTCCACGCCAAGGACCTGCTGCGCGTCCCGCTCGACGGGAGGCAGCAGCCCGTCCCGCTCGACGCGATGCGGATGACGCTCACCGTCGATCCCGACCGAGGACTCGGGGACGTGTTGCTGGCGATGAGGCGGGCCCGGCGACACGTAGCCGTCGTCAGCGACGCCGAACGTCGGACCGTCGGAATGGTCACGATGGAGGACGTCCTCGAAGCGATCGTCGGCGACATCGTCGACGAAACCGACCAGGAGTGACCGGCCGTCCCAGCCGGAGTTGTGGCGCCCTCGACGTCGATGCCACCATGCCCGGATGCATATCGGCGTCTTGGGTGGTACTGGTCCTGCAGGCAGCGGTCTCGCGGTGCGTCTCGCGTCGGCCGGCTTCGAGGTGGTCATCGGCTCACGGTCGAAGTACCGGGCGTTGGAGGTGCGCGACAGGCTTCACGCCAAGTGGGAGGAGCACAACCTCCCCCTCAACGCTGGGGACAACGAGACAGCAGCGGCGGCCGACGTCGTTGTCGTCGCCACACCCTGGGACGCCGCAGCGGAGACGGTTTCGGAGGTCGCCGGCCAGCTTCGGGGCAAGGTGGTCATCTCAATGGCGAACGCGCTCGCCAAGGTAGGACACGAGTTCCAGCCACTCGTCCCGCCCCGCGGCTCGGTCGCCGCATCGGTGCAGGCAGCCGTCCCCAAATCGCTCGTCGCCGCCGCGATGCACCATGTGCCGGCCAAGGAACTCGGCGACATCCGCCACCCTTGCATCAGCGATGTCCTCGTCTGCTCGGACCACCCGTCAGCGACCGCGACGACCATCGACATCGTGTCGAAGCTGCCCGACCTTCGGCCGCTCGATGCAGGCGAACTCTCCAACGCGGCGCCCATCGAGGCGTTCGCCGCCGTCCTCCTGCAGGTCAACGTGAAGTACAAGACCCGCGTCGCAATCCGCTTCACGGGCCTCGACGAGGTTGGGGCGTCGTAGACGTTCGAGGGGCGCGCTCGGCCGCGTAGGCGGCTCTGGTCCCGACGAAAGGTGACCGATGTGGTCACCTTTCGTCGCGTTCGGAGGTAGTTTCACTTCCCGTGCGCCTCTACGACACCGCTCGCCAGGAGATCGTCCGCTTCGAGGTCGGCAAGGTCGTCACGATGTACACGTGCGGCATCACGCCCTACGACTCGACACACCTCGGCCATGCAGCCACCTACCTCGGCTACGACGTGCTGCAACGGCGGCTGCGCGACCTCGGACACGAAACCCGATGCGTCCGCAACGTCACCGACGTCGATGACTCGATACTCGGAAAGGCGCGCGAACTCGGAGTCCACTACCTCGACCTAGCAGCGGCGGAGATCGCCCGCTTCGACAACGACATGGTCACGCTCGAGACGATTCGGTCATACGCGGAGCCCCGGGCCACATCGGCGATCGCCGACATCCGGGGGTTCATCGGGATGGTGCTCGATGAGGGCTACGCCTACCAGGCCGGCGGGGCCGTGTACTTCGAGGTCTCGAAGTTTCCCAAGTTCGGCACGATCAGCAACTACACGCGCGACGACATGTTTGCGTTCGCGGCGGAGCGCGGCGGCAACGTCGAGGATCCGCACAAGCGGGACCCGCTCGATTTCGTGCTGTGGCAACCATCGCTCCCCGATGAGCCGTCATGGGAATCCCTCTGGGGGGCGGGTCGGCCCGGGTGGCACATCGAATGCTCAGCGCTCTGCCTTCGTGAGCTCGGCACCACGATCGACCTGCACGGCGGCGGAAGCGACCTCATCTTCCCCCACCACGAGTGCGAGGCAGCCCAGTCTGAGGCTGCGACCGGCGAACCACTCGTTCGACACTGGATGCACCAGGCCATGGTGTTCATGGACGGCGAGAAGATGTCGAAGTCGCTCGGCAACCTCGTGTTCGTGTCCGAGCTCGTCAAGGAATGGGATCCCCGAGTGATCCGGCTCGGGGTCGTGTCCAATCACTATCGAACGTCATGGGAGTGGAACGACGCGCTGATGCCGACCAACGACGAGCGCCTTCGAGCCTGGGTCGCCGCCGGCTCCGGTAGCGCAGCGCTCGACGAGGTCCGCAGCGCCCTCGACGAGGACCTCGATACTCCCGGGGCGATCGAGGCGATCGATCGCGCCGCAGCGCGGGGGCTAGGCGTCAGCGAGGCCGCCGCGCTGCTGGGCGTCGACACCAGCCGAACGGTTGCCCGATGATTCCCCCGGTTCGACGACGTTTCACATGTTGTTCACGGGAACTGCGAGCGAAAGCGGTTCCGATCGGGCCAAACTGGGTACAACAGCGGAGATTCGCGACGCGGAAGGAGGAGCGTGACTGTTGACCAGCCCACCGGGCACATCCCGGCCGGCCAAATCCAAGGTCTTGCGAAGGCGCTCCTCGGTCCCGTGTTCAAGTTCGCATGGCGAGTTCGTACTGACGGGCTTGAGAAGGTTCCTACGACCGGGGGGGCGATCCTCGCTCCCAACCACACGTCGGTCCTGGACTCGTTTTTCCTGCCGATGGTCGTCGGCCGGCCCATGACCTACGTCGGCAAGGCCGAGTACCTGGACGACTGGAAGACCAAGTACATGTTCCCCGCGCTCGGCATGATTCCGATCGACCGGGCCGGTGGCAACGCCTCGCAGAGGGCTCTCGATGCGGCCGCCTGTGTCCTCGATCGCGGTGAGCTGTTCGGCATCTACCCCGAAGGCACCCGCTCCCGCAGCGGCAAACTGCACAAGGGACACACCGGTGTGGCTCGTCTGGCGCTCCGTACCAACTGTCCGATCGTGCCGGTCGGCATCATCGGGGCCGTCGACGTACAGCCGCCCGACGCGAAGTTCCCGCGCCCGTTCATGGAGGTGCTGATCCGGTTCGGTGACGCAATCGACGTGTCCCGCTACCGCGATCGGGCGAACGACCGATTGGTGCTCCGGCAGATCACCGACGAACTGATGTACTCCATTCGCGACCTGTCCGGGCAGGAGTACGTCGATACCTATGCCACCAAGCAGGCGGCAACCATGCCGGCAGAGCCGGCCCGCATCGCCACGCCGGCACCGAGCACCGAACCGCTCCCGGCCATGGTCGAGCGTCCGAAGATGCTCAAGACCGAGGCGGCCACACCACGGTCGTCGACCTCGGTGCTGAAGTCGCGTCCGCTCGTCGACCTCTCGTTCTGACGTTCCCCTCCACTGGGTCGTAGCCTGCGAGCCCATGCCGCTCGAACACCTCTGGGCAACATGGCGATCCAACTACGTGATGTCGATCGTCGACAGCCGGCTCGACGACTCGAGTGGGGGGCGATCGCTGTTCGAACGGATCCTCGCCGCCGACGGCAGTGACGACGAGAAGCACCTGCTCGTACGCGGTCGTCACTGTTTCGTCCTGCTCAACAAGTTCCCGTACAGCTCAGGCCATCTGCTTGTGCTCCCCAACCGGGCGGAACCCGACCTCGAGGGCCTGACCACCGCAGAGCATGCCGAACTGTGGTCCCTCGTCACCGCTTCGGTCAGCGCGCTGAAGCGCGCCTTCGAGTGTGACGCGGTGAACGTCGGCATCAACCTTGGCCCGGCTGCGGGAGGAAGCCAGTCGGACCACCTCCACGTCCACTGCGTGCCACGGTGGGTTGGCGACGCGAACTTCCTCGGCATCGCCGCCGAGACCCGCGTCCTTCCGGTCTCGTTGGACGAAGCGCTCGCCAAACTGCGCGCCGCTTGGGAGTGGCCCGCGCCGCACGCGTAGGCTCTCGACGTGTCCGAGCTTCCCGACCCACTCTCGCCGCCGCGTCCCGACGCCGGCGACTTCGTCGATGAGTTGCCAGCGGATCTGAATGTGGCCGAAGCGGCGAGCGACTACATGCTCCCGAACAACAACCGGCGCCGGATCCCCGCCACGATCTACCTCTTGATCGCCGCGCTGTGCGCAGTGCTCTGGGCGACGATCCGCGATTCGTCGCCCCTGGTCAACGACGGATTCCTCTGGGTCGGGGTCGTTCTTGGTGGCTTCGGCATCTACGGGATGATCGCAGGCAGAACCTTGCTCATCGATGAAACCGACGCGCTCGCCACCGCGAACCGGACCGTCGGGTTCACCGTAGGCCACGCGTCGGCTCAGATGGTGTGGCGAGGCTGGCTGTCGCGTCCAGTGTGGCGGCTGTTGGCGTACTCTGCGGACAACCCACCGACGCGCAGGGCAATGGTCGTCGTGGACGGGATCACCGGCGACGTCATCGAGTGGTTCGCCGAGGAGAACCCAGAGGACTGGGCTCGAACCGCATAGCGGCACCCACGCGATGAGTGGTTCGATCTTCGACGTGTGCTCCCTGTGAGCGTTCACCGTCGAGCTGTCTGGCGAACTGTACGCTGGGCGGAGTGTTGCCCTATGCTTGCAAGAGTTAGCAAGCCGATGAGGAGACAGCGATGCTCGACGGAAGGTTCCGCGGCCAGATCGAAACCTGGTTTCGACCGCTCGGCCACAGCGTGAAGCGAGCCGGCATCCCCGCTGACGCGATCACCGCGGTGGGGCTTGCCATGTCGGTCGCCTGTGCGGTCGCCATCGGCTCGGGGGCCTTACGCCTCGGCGTCCTCCTCCTGGTGCTGACCGGCATTCCCGACACTCTCGACGGTGCCGTCGCCAAGGCGTCGGGCACATCGAGTCAGCGAGGCGCGTTCTTCGACTCGGTCGCCGACCGCGTCACCGACGCACTTCTGTTCGGCGGCGTCGCCTGGTACCTCGCATCGCTCGTCGACCGGTCCCGATACCTACCGGTGCTCGCTTTCGCAGCGTTCGCCACCGCCAACCTCCCGTCGTACATCCGCGCCAAGGCTGATGCCCTGAGCATCGAGGCCAAAGGCGGACTGGTCGAGCGGGCCGAGCGTTTCGTCATCCTCGGACTGGGCCTGCTGTTCGACCAGTTCCTGGTGGCCGCACTGGTCATGCTGGTCGTGCTCAACCTGGCGACCGCGGTTCAGCGTTTCGCCAAGGTGTGGACCGTCGCGTCCAAGCCGCAGCCGATCGTGCGGCAGGTAGCTACGAACCGTCGCCGTGCCCGGTCCACAACGAAATCTCCAGCGGCAGAGCGCTGGCAGGCGCGTCGGGCCGAGATGCGAGAGCGGTCCCGCTCACGCCGCGGCGACTTCTAGCGGTGGCCGCCCCAGACCCATTCGCAGCCGTGCGTTCCGCGTTCGGCCGTGCAATCGCGCCGGTGCTGGACCGCGCCTCCGGACCGGCGGTACTCGGCGCGTATCGGCTCGGCGAGGTTCTCGCGCAGCACACACCTCGTGAGTTCGGCGACCCGCTGCTGTCAGCGGCCGGCCGTGCAGCTTCCCTTCGTGGCGGAGATCGCCGCACCATCGTCGAGCGCAATCTCCGTCGTGTCTACGGGCGCGACCTGACCCGGAACGAGCTCAACTCCAAAGTGCACGCGACGTTCGAGAGCTATGCGCGCTACTACTACGACTCGTTCCGCCTCACCGGCATGTCGGTGAAGGAGGTGGCCGATGGATTCACCGTCGACGGGATCGAGCACATCGAAGCGGCGATGGATCAGGACGAGGTCGGTCCCGTGCTCGCCCTCCCTCACCTCGGCGGCTGGGAGTGGGCGGCGTTCTGGATCACCCGCGTCCGCAACTGGGGGCTCGCCGCGGTTGTGGAGCAACTGGAGCCGCCTGAACTGTTCGAGTGGTTCCTGGAGTTTCGTACTTCGCTCGGTATGAACATCATCCCGCTGAGTCCGACGGCCGCCGACGAGGTTGCGATGGCGGCTGCGAACAAGGAGATCGTCTGCCTGTTGTGCGATCGCGACCTCACTCACGCCGGTCCCGAGGTGGAGTTCTTCGGCGAAACTACCTCGTTGCCAGCCGGCCCGGCGGTGATGGCGCTCCGGGGCGGTTGTCGCGTGTTGCCGACTGCCGTCTATTTCACTGAGCAGGGCGTTCATGGCGTGGTACGTCCGCCGATCGAGATCAAGCGCGCTGGGGGAGCGACCTCGATTCGCGATGACGTGGTCCGGTTCACACAGGTCCTGGCAACGGAACTCGAGGGCCTGATCTCCCGAGCGCCCGAACAGTGGCACCTACTTCAACCGAACTGGCCGAGCGATTACGAGGCCCTGGGCCTCGAAGCCCCAGAGCGTCGCCGCTAGCGCGAGTATCGGTACATGCACATCGGCATGGTGTGTCCCTACAGCCTCACCGTTCCGGGTGGTGTGCAGGGCCAGGTCCTCGGATTGACGCGGGCTCTCCGCGGGCGTGGTCACACCGTGCAGATACTTGCACCAGCCGATGCTCCCCCCAACGAGGGTGGCGTGACGGTCATCGGCCCGTCGGTCATGAACGCCGCCAACGGTTCGATCGCCCCGATCTCCCCGAACCCGCAGGCGCAACTTCGAACGATGCGGGCGCTGTGGGACGAGAAGTTCGACGTGCTCCACCTTCACGAGCCGCTGGTTCCGGGACCCACCGTTACGGCGTTGATGTTGCGGTCGGCGCCGGTAGTTGGCACGTTCCATGCCGCTGGCGAGCAGCCGATGTACAAGTCGATGTCGAGTCTGGCTCGCTGGTTCGGCTCTCGAATCGACGCGAAGGTGGCGGTCTCACTCGATGCGCTCGCGCTCGCGTCCACCGCCATTCCTGAGCCGTGGACGGTCCTTTTCAACGGCGTCGATGTCGATCAGTTCTCGTCAGCCGAGCCCTGGGTAGATGCTGAGCCGAGATTCATCGGCGACGACCGTCCAACGATCCTGTTCGTTGGTCGGCATGAGGAACGGAAGGGTCTTGGAGTTCTGCTTGAGGCCCTGTCGTTTGTTGACCAGGACGTGCGCGTGTGGGTCGCCGGGACGGGACCGGAGACGGCGGAGCTACAGGCGCGCTACGCCGAGGACGGCCGCATCGAGTGGCTCGGCCGCATCTCCAACGAGGAGCGAAACCGGCGTATGGCGGCGGCCTCGGTGTTCGTCGCGCCCTCTCTCGGGGGCGAGTCCTTCGGCGTGATTCTTCTGGAGGCGATGGCCGCGGGAGCGCCCGTCGTCGCGTCCGCCATTAGTGGGTATGTCGGCGTTGCCGGCCCGTTGGACGACGAGCCTCGCGCCGCGTTGCTCCCTGAGCCCGGCGCCCCCGCTGCGTTCGCCGCGGCCATTGGTCAGGTTCTCGGGGACTCAGCGTTGTCCGACGAACTCCGCGAACGGGGGAGGGAGCGGGCGAACCGCTTTTCGATGGACCGCCTTGCCGAGGCCTACACGGTCATCTACGAAGCGGTGATTGCCGCCCACGCACTCCAGGCGGAGGCGCCCTTGCTTCCGCTGCCGGGCTTCTGGTCCTGAGAGGTCAGTGTCGGTCTCTCAACCGTCACTGGTCGTCGTCAGAGTCCAGGGTCGCAGCGAAGTCCCGGGCGTGACGGTTCTTGTGGCAGCGGGAGCATCTCAGTTCGGTTTCCTCGACGAGGGTGTGTCCGCTGACATCGAAGTCGGGGACGTGGTCGTACTGGAGGAACGCCGTCGCACCGCAGTCGACGCACTGGCCATCCCGCTCCTTGACGACCCGCTTCTGCCGATCTGTGTGTCGACGGTGCTTCCCTGACACGTTGATCGGATGGGCTTGGGCGTCGTGGATCATCGCCCGGAGCGACGACTGGCTCACGAGGCGTTCCACGACGGATCCGGCGATCGGCGTTCCGTCGTCGAGTGTGCACCCGTCGGCGCGGACGTGGAGGATCACCTCGGTCGTCACGGTTGAGCCTCCGCCGCTGACGATCCGTATCAGTGCGTCGACTCGCTGTTGGGCGAGGGATGCCCACCGAACGTGGGATCGACGCGTCCCGGACGCGTCCTCGCCACTCTCCGTGGTTTCGGGCTCCGGTTCACGGCCGTCGCCTCGCAGAACCTCGGCATCGATCGTTGGGCCCAACACGGCCCATTGCTCGGGCGTGAGGCGGAGTGTCACGGACACGGCGCCATCGGGTTCGACCCGGTGTCGCATTCCCCGTTCCCGCCGATGGCGTTCGTTGCGAGTGGCCTCGTCCTCGTGGCGAGCCGACCACGCGGCAAGCGCGGTGCTCAGTTTTCCGGGTGCAGTCCGGCTCGCGATCTCGAGAAGTTCGTCCTCGTTGTCGGCAGTGGCGAGTCGGGTGAGAGACCGAACCTTCGAGTAGGAGACGGTGCCGTTCCCGAAGGCAGCTGCCGTTGACGGCAGCTTGCGGAGCGCTCGTCCGATTCGGAGCCACTCACGCGCCGTGCTGACCTCGATGTCGAGTACGCCGGCTATCCAGTGGGCGCACGTTGGCGAACCGTCAAGCGCCCATTCGCCCGATTCGTCGAGATCCGCAGCGAGTTCGACGAGGCGGGTCAGCGACGCTGACCAGCGGCGACCGATGCGTGCCAGTTCCGCTCGGACACCGATCTGGTCGGCGTCATCGTCGGGGGTTGGCTGAGACGTAGTCGGGAGGGCGCGGGTTCCGTTGTCACGGAGCATCGCGGTAGACCCCTTCGGGTGGTGCGGTTGTTGGAGGAATCAGCGGTTCGAGTCGCAGTCGTCCTGCGCTCAACTCAACCTAGGCACCACCACTGACAGCGACTCCGGGCCAGTGTGTTCGGATTAGCTGCCTATCATGGGCGGCGTGATCGCGCCGCCGTGACGGCACGGTTCGAGGAGCACACGTGGTCTGGGTCCTGATCATCCTGATATCGCTGGTGGTCATCGTCGGCCTGGCGTTCATGTTCACCTACAACGGCCTGGTGAGCCTCCGGAACAAGATCGAGGCCGCATATGCCCAGATCGACGTGCAGCTCAACCGACGTCACGACCTCATCCCCAACCTCGTCGAGACGGTGAAGGGCTACGCCCAGCACGAGAGCGGGACGCTCGAGGCGGTCATCCAGGCACGCAACTCGGCGATGGCGGCGAGTTCCATCGAGGACAAGGCCGCGGCCGAGAACGTGATCAGCGGTGCGTTGAAGTCGATCTTCGCTCTGTCGGAGGCGTACCCCGACCTGAAGGCCAACGCGAACTTCCAGCAGCTTCAGGCAGAGCTGAGCTCGACCGAGGACCGGATCGCCTACGCCCGTCAGTACTACAACGACAATGTTCGGGCCTACAACACCAAGGTCCAGTCGTTTCCCAGCGTGGTCGTCGCCAACATGTTTAAGTTCGACGAACGTGAGTACTTCCAGACCGACGGTGAGGCGCGGGGAAGCGTCACCGTCGATTTCGGCGCATGAGCGGGCCTCGTTCGCTGCTCGACCGGACCGACGCCAACCGTGCCGCGTTGCGGTTCCTGTCGTTGCCCCAGGGTGTTGCGGCCGGCGTGCTCGCGGGGTTCATCGTCGGGCTCATCGCGGATTGGTGGGTCGGACTCCTGGCGGGCGTGGTCGTGGCCCTCGGCACGGCGTATGTACTGGGGAAGTCCGCGTCCGTTGGTCTTGAGACGGTGTTCATCGATCGTCCGGCCGCCGAGGCCGACTTTCCTCGCTACCACAATCTCATGGAGGGGCTGACGATCAGCTCGGGGTCTGCGATGCCGAACCTCCGTGTCGTCGATGAGGCACAACTCAACCTCGCGGTCTACGGCCCGCCTGACGACGGGGTGGTCATCGCGACGACTGGACTCCTTGACCAGCTCGATCGGGTTGAGCTGGAAGGCGTTCTCGCCGAGGCCTTAGTGCGGCTGCGCAGCCATGATGCCGAACTCGGAGCGCAGGCTGCGGCTCTGGTGTGCGGGCCTCAGATTCGCAACGGACCTCGCCGGAACGGCCGCCCGATGGCCTACGTCATGTTCCTCGCCAGATGGCGGTCGGCTCGGTTGAAGCGGCTGCTCGGGGAGCAACGCGAGTTCCTCGCGGATCTGGCGGCGGTCGACGTCACCCGATACCCGCCCGGCCTGGGCGCGGCGTTGGAGAAGATGGAGCAGTTCGGCACCGGGGTCGAGTCCGCGACGTGGGGCACGGCGCACCTGTGGTTTGCGGACCCGCTGATGGAGCCGCTCGATGCCGATAGCGCGGCACGCGAGCTCAACGAGCTCTTCGGGGGTGGAGCTCCGATTGACCAGCGAGCCTCGCTGATGGCGGAGCTGTAGCCCTCCACTGGATGGCGGGTGCGTTTGGGTAGCGTTGGCTCCCGTCATGACCCGATCGACTCGAATCCTTACGTCCCTCCTCGCCGCAGCGATCGTCGCCGGTGGTTGCGGGGGGGATGACAAGAAGTCCGAACCCGCGCCGACGACTGCTGCGTCGACCACGACGACCTCTACGACGGCCGCTGCGCCGACCACGACAACGGAACCGGTGCCGGTTGCAACTGCTCCGCTCACCGGAATGCCAATCGACGAGGCCACGTTGGCGAGGCTCGCTCGTCCTGCGCTGGCAGTGAAGCTCGACAACGCGGCCGGGGCGATGCCGCACGAGGGCCTGAACGAGGCGGACATCGTGTGGGAGATCAAGGTTGAGGGAATCAGCCGCTTGATGGCGGTCTTCCACTCGACCGACTCCAGCGAGATCGGACCTACCCGTTCGGCCCGCTACAGCGATCCGCCCATCCTGGCGCTGCTCGGCAAACCGTTGTTCGGCTGGTCCGGCGCCAACGAGGGGGTCTCTCGTGACGTCTATCGAAGTGACTGGATCGTCAATGTCAACTGGGACCGGGTGAAGAACTCCGACTACTTCCGAAAGAAGGGCCGGAAGGCGCCGCACAACCTGTTCACGTCGACGGCTGCGCTGTGGGCGTACACCGAACCTGATCAGCCGACGGCTCAGCAAGTGTTCCAGTATCGAGAGGTTGCCGAGCCGAACACGGCAGGGCTGCCGGTGCCGGGCGCGTCCCTCAGCGTGGGGGACACACCGTCGTCGTGGGTATGGGACGCCGCCGGCAACCAGTGGCTTCGCTGGCAGTACGGCAAGCGGCACATGAACGAGGGCGCTGGGCAGTCGAACGCCGCCAACGTCGTGATCCAGGAGGTCCAGTACAAGGGTGGCTCGAAGACGCCGACCGCCAAGACCGACGGATCGGGTCGGGTGTTGGTGCTGACCGGCGGGAACCTCATCGAGGGAACGTGGAACCGGCCGTCGCAGCTCGAGCCTATGACGTTGACCGCAGCCGACGGGCAGCCGATCCGCCTCACTCCCGGCCGCACCTGGGTGGAGTTGACTCCCGGTACGACGGCCAAGGTGCTGTCGCCGGAGGTCGCCGCTGGCCTCCTCAACGGTTGACCCCTCTACGTTCAAGGCACTCGGGGGACCGGGAGTAGACTGCCGCGCATGACAGAACAGGTCTCACCCTCCGGCGCCTCTGCGGTCCGTGGCACCGTGCAGGTCAAGCGCGGCCTGGCCGAGATGCTCAAAGGCGGCGTCATCATGGACGTCGTCGATTCCGAGCAGGCGCGGATCGCCGAGGATTCCGGTGCGTGTGCGGTGATGGCGCTCGAGCGGGTGCCGTCGGACATCCGCCGTGACGGTGGGGTCGCGCGAATGAGCGATCCGCAGATGATCGAGGAGATCAAGGCCGCGGTCACCATCCCCGTGATGGCCAAGGCGCGCATCGGGCACTTCGCGGAGGCGCAGATTCTTCAGGCGCTCGGGGTCGACTACGTCGACGAGTCCGAGGTGCTGACGCCCGCTGATGAGACGCATCACATCGACAAGTGGGCGTTCGACGTGCCGTTCGTGTGCGGAGCCACCAATCTCGGCGAGGCGTTGCGTCGTATCGCAGAGGGCGCCTGCATGATTCGTTCCAAGGGTGAGGCGGGGACTGGCAACATCGTCGAGGCGGTTCGTCACCTCCGCCAGATCCTGGGCGACATCCGCAAGATCACCCAGGCCGATTCTGCCGAGTTGTTCGAGTGGGCCAAGCAGTTGCAGGCCCCGTTGCCGTTGGTGCAGGAGGTGCACGACACCGGCACGTTGCCGGTACCGATGTTCTGCGCCGGTGGCATTGCGACGCCGGCGGACGCAGCGCTGGTGATGCAGCTCGGCGCGCAGGCGGTGTTCGTGGGTTCGGGGATCTTCAAGAGCGAGAACCCGTCGGTCATGGCCAAAGCGGTGGTCGAGGCAACGACCAACTTCGACGACGCGGACATCTTGGTGAAGGTGAGTCGAGGGTTGGGCAAGTCGATGGCCGGCCTCGAGATCGGCGGCCTCGAGACCACCTTTGCCGATCGGGGCTGGTAGCACGTCTGGTCATGAGCCCTACTGCCGGAGGCCACCTTCGCTAGGTACGGTCGCTTCGCTCCCTGCTATCGCTCCGGTACCTCCGATCTACTGCCGGAGGCCACCTTCGCTAGGTACGGTCGCTTCGCTCCCTGCTATCGCTCCGGTACCTCCGGCGGGCTACCCATGTTGAGGATCGGTGTGCTGGCACTCCAGGGAGCGTTCGCTGCGCACCGGCAAATGCTCGAACATCTGGGCGCAGGTACGGTCGCGGTGCGTCAACCGAAGCACCTCGCCGGCATCGATGCGCTGGTGATCCCCGGGGGCGAGTCGACGACGATGTCGAAGCTCGCAGTTTCTACGGGTCTGTTCGACCCGCTCGCTGAGATGCTGACGTCGGGGATGCCGGCGTTCGGGACGTGCGCCGGTGCGATCATGCTTGCGACCCACATCGCGGACGGTCGAACGGATCAGCGCGACTTCGAGACGCTCGATATCGACGTGAGACGTAACGGCTACGGCCGCCAGATCGATTCGTTCGAGACCGATGTCGAGGTGGTCGGTCTCGAAGCGCCGTTCCATGCCACGTTCATCCGTGCGCCGATCATCGAGCGGACGGGCCCTGGCGTGCAGGTACTCGCGAGGGTTGGGCAGAATGCGGTGTTCGTCCGCGAAGGGGCCGTGATGGCCACTACGTTCCATCCCGAGCTCGGTGCCGACGATCGGTTGCACCGGCTTTTCCTCGACCAAATCGGGAGAAACTAGATGTCCGGCCATTCCAAATGGGCAACGATCAAGCACAAGAAGGGCGCTGCCGACAAGGCCCGCGGCAAGCAGTTCGCCAAGCTGATCAAGCAGGTCGAGGTCGCAGCTCGTTCTGGCGGCGGTGATCTCGATGGCAACCCGACGTTGCGCACGATGTTCCAGAAGGCCCGCGCAGCATCGGTGCCGCTCGACACGATCGAGCGTGCGGTCAAGCGCGGCACGGGTGAACTCGAGGGCGTCGAGTATCAGGAGGTCAACTACGAGGGCTATGCCCCCGGGGGTGTCGCCGTCTATGTCGAGGCGTTGACCGACAACCGCAATCGGACGGGCCCCGAGATGCGTTCGGTGTTCTCGAAGAACGGCGGGTCGATCGCCGAACCCGGCGCCGTTGCCTGGCAGTTCGAGCGAAAGGGTGTGGTGGTCGTCGACGGGTCGGTCGACGAGGACGAGCTCATGGAAGCGGCGCTGGAGGCCGGGGCCGAGGACATCTCCCGTCAGGGCGACGACTGGCAGGTCGTGACCGACGGCTCCTCCACTCACGACGTCTCATCCGCGATCGAGGCGGCGGGCTTCGTGGTGAAGTCGACCGACCTGACGATGATGCCGACGTCGGTCATCTCGATCGACACCATCGAGGGAGCGAAGGCGGTGTTGAAGGTCATCGAAGCGCTGGACGATCACGATGACGTCCAAGAGGTGTACGCCAACTTCGACATCCCCGATGATGTGATGGCCGCTCTTGAGTGAGGAGCACGCTTCTGACGGCGGGCCGGACGATCCGTCGAGGTCCGACCCACTCCGGGTGGGTGATCGCGCCCCGGTCTTCGATCTCGACGGGATCGATGGGGCGACGGGGGAGCGACGGCGCTTTCGGTCCGCCGACTTCGCCGGTGCCCCGCTGATTGTTGCGTTCTATCCGGCCGACAACACGCCGGTTTGCACCGACCAACTGGTGAGCTACACGGCCAACATCGGCATCCTGGACCGTGACGGCGCGCAGCTGGTGGCGATCAGTCCCCAGGACACCGACAGTCATGCGGCGTTCGCGGCAGCGCACGGGGGGTTCGCGTTCCCTCTGTTGAGCGATATCGACAAGTCGGTCGGCGCGGCGTTCGGCATCTTGGGGTTGCTCGATCTCTATCGGCGGTCCACCTTCGTGATCGACGCGGACGGAGTGGTCGTAGGCACACACCGCGCCATCGGTCCGGGCATGTCGTTTCGCCCACTCGACGATCTCGTAGCCGAGCTGCCGGGGTGAGCTAGGCTCGTACACGTGTTCGTACTGGGTGTGGATCCGGGCCTCTCGCGCTGCGGCTACTGCGTGTTGTCGCTCGGCGCTGCTGCGAGGGCGGGGCGTCTGGGAAAGGCGAAAGCCGTGGCTGTCGGAGTGCTCACCACGCCGGTCGAGATGTCGACGCCGACTCGGTTGGCGATCCTTCAGCGCGACGTCCGGGAGTTGCTCGACGACTATCCACCGACCGCGGTCGCGATCGAGCGTGTCCTGTTCCAGGTCAACGTCAGCACGGCGATGGGTGTCGGGCAGGCGTCGGGCATCGTGATGGCTGAGGCCGCGTCACGGGGATGTGACGTGATTGAGTACTCGCCGAACCAGGTGAAAGAAGCCGTCGCCGGCCACGGCGCCGCCGACAAGGAGCAGGTTCAGGAAATGGTGCGACGATTGTTGGGCCATCCGTCGGTGCTCCGTCCAGCGGACGCCGCGGATGCCGCTGCGGTGGCGCTGTGCCACGTCGCCCACGCTCCCTTTCCGACAAGCCCGACCGCGGGTGTCGCCACTGGGGTGCTCCGATGATCGGGTCGCTCCGCGGCACGCTGCTCGATCGCTCGGGCACCGACATCACCATCGAGGTCGGTGGTATGGGCTACCGGTTGTCGACCACGCCAGCCACGAGCGGGGCACTTGGCGCAGAAGGATCGGAGGTGTTCGTGTGGGTTCACCACCAGATCCGCGAGGATGCCCAGGCCCTCTACGCGTTTGCGTCCCGTGAGGAGCGCGACGACTTCGAGGTGCTGATCGGCACTCACGGAGTTGGGCCGTCGTTGGGCCTGGCGATCATGTCCACGCATTCCCCGCGGGGTCTGCGGCTGGCGCTCGCCACCGATGACGTCGCCGCTCTGTGCCTGGTACCCGGCGTGGGTCGCAAGACGGCACAGCGTCTCATCGTCGAGCTCAAGAGCCGGCTCGAACTCGGTGAGGTCGACCTGCGCGCTACCGAGGGAGCGTCGTCCGCGGCGGTGGTGTCGGGCTCGTCCTCCGCCCACGCCGATGTTCGCGATGCCCTCGTTGGCCTCGGCT
>JAIBBP010000019.1 GCA_019694615.1 Microthrixaceae bacterium
GCGACCCACGCCTGCATCCCGCTGTGGGTGCGGTACTGCAACAGGTGCCATGGCAGCGCCGAGATGTGGTCCCACTCCTCGTTCATTGCCAGCTCGCCGCCCATGAACACGAGCGGGACGCCTGGGGACGTGAACTGGTGGCCGTAGAGCAGTCTGAGGTTCGCGCGACGCTGCCAGTCGTCGCCTGCCATCTTCGACACCAACGACGCTTTGCCGTGGACGACCTCGTCATGGGAGAGCGGAAGGACGAATCGTTCCGACGACGCGTACATCGCCCGGAACGTGAGATCGTCCTGGTGCCACGAACGATGGACCGGGTCACGGGCGAGGTACTCCAACATGTCGTGCATCCACCCGAGGTCCCATTTGAGATCGAACCCGAGGCCGCCCTCGGCGGTCGACGCGGTGACACCGGGCCACGCGGTGGACTCCTCTGCGATCACGATGGCACCCGGCGTCGAGTGGTGGATCTCGTGGGTCAGTTGGCGAACGAAGTCGACCGCTTCGAGGTTCTCGGTCCCGCCGTAGCGGTTCGCAACCCACTCGCCGTCGTTCCGGCCGTAGTTGCGGTAGAGCATCGAGGCAACGGCGTCGACTCGCAGTCCGTCGATGTGGAACCGCTCGATCCACCAACGGGCTGACGACACGAGGAACGCCCGCACCTCCGGCCGCCCCCAGTCGAACACCCGGCTTCCCCACTCCGGGTGCCGACCCTCCCGAGGATCGGGGTATTCGAACAGCGCCTGCCCATCGAAGTCGGCGAGGCCATGCTCGTCGTCGGGGAAATGCGCCGGCACCCAGTCGAGGATCACGCCGATGCCGGCGCGGTGCAGCGCGTCGACCATCGACGCGAACTCGGCCGGGGTTCCGTAGCGAGTCGTCGGAGCGAAGTAGCCGGTGACGTGATAGCCCCATGAGCCGCCGAAGGGGTGTTCCATGACGGGCATCAGTTCGACGTGGGTGAACCCCATGCGCTGCACGTACTCGATGAGCCACGGTGTGATCTCGGCATAGGACGGAACTCGTCCGTCTGGATGGTGACGCCACGACCCGAGATGCAGTTCGTAGATCGACATCGGCTGGTCGGGCGACTGGCGAGCGCCGCGTGCCGCCATCCACTCGTGGTCGGTCCATCCGCGCTCGGCGGGATCGTCCGCGGTGATGATCGAGGCGTTGCCCGGTGGGAGCTCGGCGGCTCGGGCGAACGGGTCGGACTTGTGCACCCACTGTCCGTGGGACGTGCGGATGTGGACCTTGTAGCGGTCACCGAGCATCGCGCTCGGGACGAATCCCTCCCAAACCCCGCTGTCGTCGTGGCGGCGGCGCAGCAGCGCGCCGGACCAACCATCGAACTCGCCGCCGATCGCCACCTCGCGTGCGTGAGGTGCCCAGACGGCCGCAGCCACGCCGACGACGCCGGCTGCAGTGCGTGGATGGACGCCGAGCCGCGACGCTAGGTCCGCGTGGGTTCCGGCACGAAACGATGCGACGTCGGACGAATCGAGCAACGGCCGAACCGAGGCCGGCCAGTCGCCACGACGGGTTCGACGCCACTCGTCGAGCTCCGCGAGCACCGTGCGCGCCGAAGCGCCCGGACCGACTGAGTGACGCAGGTCCTTAACCGTCACCCGCGAACGCAGCCGCCAGGTCGCTCCCCCGACCTCGCCGGGAAGGTTGAACCGACGATCGTCGAGCACGAGATCCTGGTCCGACACGATCACGATGTCCGCATCGCTCAACGCCAGTTCGCCGAGCAGGTGACTCCGAACCGTCGCTACGGGTGTCCCCGACACGATCGTCGAGCCCGAGTGCCAAGCGGCGACCGGCGGCAGGTCATGGGTGTTCAGTGACGCGACCGACGCGGCGGGCACCGGTCGAGCGAGGCGGAACGGCGCCCGCACCTCGTCCTGGCCGATGAACAGCCCCCGCGCGCCCACCGACGAGAGTGCGAGCCGCACCTCGTCGGGCACCGTGCCCAGGTCCTCGCCGACCACCCCGCAACCATGATGCTGCGACAGCTCGGCGACCATCGCCCAGCGCTCCGACGCGTCGTAGGTGACGTAGGTTCCGTCGGAACGGTCGTCGGAACCGAGGGCGTCGGCGGGTGCACCCGACGCCACCCAGAACAGGCGGTGCAGCCCCATCACGTGGTCGATGCGGAGCAGACCACACACCGCCATGTGAGCGTCGAGACACCGGCGGAGGTCGTCGAGTGCGGCAGCCGAACGGGGTTGCGGCGGGCAGAGCCCCCATGCCTGTCCCGCGGGGAAGAACCGATCGGGTGGGGCCCCGATCTCCATGCTGCGGGCGAATGCGTCCGGCGCCACCCACGCGTCGTAGCCCGAGGCACTCGTGCCCACGGGGAGGTCGAGATAGAGCGACATCCCCCGCCGCCGGAGGTCGTTCCCCAGCTCGGTGAGCTGCGCGGTGACGGCCCACTGAGCGAACACCTCGAAGTCCACGAGCCGCTCACTCACCCCCCGCTTGGCAAGCGCAGTGTCATCCGCGAGCCGCACGGCGGTCGCGAGTTCGGTCGGCCACTCGGTGGGATCCCATCCCGCAACGAGCGCGGCCGCCTTCCACCGCGCCCACTGCTCGACCTCGGGTCGGTCGGACCGCCACGCCGCCACCTCGGCAGGCAACGAGCCGAGGTCCTCGAGGAGCTCGGTGAGCGCGGCGCGTGTCGAGGTCCACGCCGCCTCGGGGTCGGCCAGATCGCCGACGATGGCGGGCCGGGGTGCCGGAGTGGAAACTCCGAGGTGTTCGGCGACCCACGCTGGGTCCACCCAACGCTCGTCCCAGAATCGGCGGGTCAGCGGCGAGTACGGGCTGGCCTCGTCAGGCCGGCGGGCAACGAGCGGCAACGTGCCCACGACCGAACCTCCAGCCGCCTCGACAACGTCCGCCAGCTCGGCGAGACCGGTGAGATCACCGGATCCGTGGTCGGGCGCGCTCGATCGGCGCAGTGCCGACAGAGGCGTGAAGACGCCCCAGGTGCGCGCCGGCTGCGGACCAGATGAACACGGCCCGCCACCCGGAGCGTCGGCACTTTGGGGGATTTCCGCGGACAGGTCGCGCGAATCCCCCAGAGTTGCGCCAGGGTCGGATGTGGCCTCGGCGATCGAGTCGAGGATCAGCGTGAGCACCGAATCGCGCGGGATTCGCACGACACCGGTGCCGTCGACGTAGGAGGTCGCGACTCCGGCCGCCTCGGCAGCAGCGGCGAGTGTCGGGACGTGGGCGGAATCGGCTTCGCTCATGTCGGGGAGTCGAACCGGAAGCCTTTCTCGACGACAGTAACCCCACCATCGGAAACCACGAGCCCGCGAGCCAGGTCCATCTCTCGGTCGACACCGACCTGGGCGCCGGGAGGCACCACGACGTTCTTGTCGATCACACAGCGCCGAAGCTCCGCACCCTGCCCGACCTCGCAACCCGGCAGCAGGATCGTTCCTTCGAGCCTCGCCTCGCTGACGAACGAACCGGGGCCGATGATCGAACCCGTCGCGATCGAGCCGGACAGAATCGTCGACGATGCCACCAAGGTGTCGGAAACCTCGGGCAGACGGCCGCTCGGACCACGGGACAGCTTCGCCGGCGGCCGCGGTGGCGAGTAGGTGAAGACCTGCCAGTCCTCGTTGTAGAGGCTGAAGACCGGAACCGACGCGACCAGGTCCATGTTGGCGTCGTAGTACGCGTCGATCGTTCCGACGTCGCGCCAGTAGCCGCGCTCTCGCTCCCCCTGGCCCGGAACCTCGTTGGTGCTGAAGTCGTAGACCCGGGCGCTGGACTGCTCAGCGAGCCGCGGCATGAGGTCTCCGCCGATGTCGTGGGGCAGCCCGGTGAGACCCCCCGGGGTCACGGCATCGATCAGCACGTCGGTGTCGAACACGTAGTTGCCCATGGATGCGAGACACAGGTCGTCGCTGCCCGGCATCGTCGGCGGATCCTCGGGCTTCTCGAGAAAGCGCGTGATGATGCCGTCGGCCTCGGCGTCGATGATGCCGAACGCAGAGGCCTGCGCCTTGGGCACGGGGATCGCGGCTACGGTGACCCCTCCACCGTGCTCGCGGTGGTACTCGACCATCTGCCGCGGGTCCATGCGGTAGATGTGGTCGGCACCGAAGACGCAAACGATGTCGGGCTTCTCGTCATTGACCAGGTTGAGGTTCTGATAGATCGCATCGGCCGATCCGCTGAACCAGTACGGGCCGAGACGCATCTGAGCGGGGACCGAACTGACGTAGCTGCCGAGGAGCGTCGAGAACCGCCACGTCCGACTGATGTGCAGATCGAGGCTGTGGCTCTTGTACTGGGTGAGCACCACGATGCGCGTGTACTGCGCATTGGCGAAGTTCGACAGCACGAAGTCGATGAGCCGGTAGGACCCGCCAAATGGCACGGCCGGCTTGGCCCGATCGTTGGTCAGCGGGAGCAGCCGCTTCCCCTCGCCCCCAGCGAGGATCATCACGAGAACCTTGGGTTGAGCCACGTTGGGATCGTACCGGCACTCCCACCGGATTCAGGGCTTCTCGACCGCCTTTTCGACGACCGGTTCGCTGGTCGGAACGAGGCCGTCGTACAGCGAGGCGTATCGCTTCGCCGGCTCGTCCCACGACCAGTCCGAGCCCATCGCACGGGCCCTCACGCGAGCCGCCCGCGCCTTATTGGTCACGAGGCGCGCTCCGCGGTGCACGCCGTCGACGATTCCCGCACCGCTCACCTCGCCCATGACGATCCCGGTCCCGGCTCTCGACGACGAATCCGCGTCGATGACGGTGTCCCGAAGGCCGCCGACATCACTGACGATCGGCAGCGTTCCGTAGCGCATCGCCTGCATCTGGGTCAGTCCACACGGCTCGAAACGACTCGGGATGATCGCAAGATCACCCGCGGCGAACATCCGGTGGGCGAGCGCCGCGTCGTAGCCCTGACGAAACGCGATCCGCCCTCGATGCATGTCGGCGACCCGAGCCATCGTCTCCTCGGTGTCTCGGTCACCTGACCCCAGCAACGCGAGGCGAACCGGCACGCCCACCAGCAGGTGGGACACCTCAGCGATCAGATCGATGCCCTTCTGATAGTCGAATCGACTCACGCTCACGACCAGCGGCCCCGGGCCGGCGTCGAGCCCGAGCTCCCCGCACAGCGCTGCCTGGTTGTCCGACTTGCCAGCGACGGTACCAGCGTCGTAAGGGGCGACGAGCGCCGGGTCACGGGCCGGATCCCAGTCACCGGTGTCGATTCCGTTGAGAATGCCGACGAGGTCGCTGCCACGCGACGACAGCAGACCGTCAAGTCCCATCCCGCAGCGCTCGGTGCGGATCTCCGCCGCGTAGTTCGGGCTCACCGTGACGACGCGATCCGCCATGGAGATCGCTCCGGCCAGCGCGTTGACCGAGCCCATCCAACGAAACCGGCCGCCACGCCTGCCCAGGGCATCGGCCCAGCCGGCGTCGCCCCAACCCTGATGAGCGAGGTTGTGGATCGACAGGACCGTCGGCGTCGACTCCGGCAGGTGCGCCAGCACCGTTGCAGCGTGCCAGTCGTTGACGTGAACCACGTCGGGTTGCAAGCGAACAGCTAGTGCCGCGACCGCCGCCGACCAGGCGAAGAACCGATGATCGTTGTCGCGCCAGCCCGACCCGGTTTCGGGATCGACGTAGGGGTGGGGGCGCCGCAGCGACGGTGAGTCGATCACCGCGACGTCCCCGAGTCCGTCGACCACGCCGACGCGGGCCACGGCACCGCCCACCCAGGCTGGCGCATCGAGCGGAATGACCTGCTCGTCGGTCAACGCCCAGGACTCGTAGCCGGGGATCACGGGCGTCACCAGCACACCCTGACGGCGAAGACCGCCGACCAGCCCGGCGGACGCCGCACCGAGACCACCCGTGGCGACGAGCGGTTCGATCTCAGCGGTCGCGAACAGTACGTGCACGGCCAACGACGGTATCGGACAAGGACCAACCTGCAAGACTCCCACGTCATGTCCGGCAGTCCTGACCGCACCGATCCCGACGATCACCACGTGGCGCGGCAACTCGCGACCGAGGCCGGAACGTTGCTGATACAACTGCGCGACCAGCTCACAGCCAGCGGGGCGACGCCGGCGGACCTGAAGGCCGAAGGCGACCGTCGTGCCAACACCTGGATCATGGAGCGACTGGCAGAACTCCGACCAGACGACCCCGTGCTCAGCGAGGAGGAACGCGAGCGTCCCGACACCATCGCCAAGCGTCTCGCCTCGTCGCGCGCCTGGATTGTCGATCCGCTCGACGGCACCCGCGAGTTCTCCGAAACCCCACGCACCGACTGGGCGGTCCACGTCGCCCTCTGCATCGACGGCGAGCCGGTCGTCGGAGCAGTCGCACTCCCCGCGCTCGGCGTCACGCTCTCGACGGCCGAGCCGCCGCCGCTCCCGACCCCGGCGGCAGGTGGAGCGCCGCGGGTCGTCGTCAGCCGTAGCCGTCCCCCTGCCCAGGCCGTGCGCATCGCCGACGAACTCGGGGGCACACTGGTGCCCATGGGTTCGGCTGGGGCGAAGGCGATGGCGGTCGTGCGCGGAGAAGCCGACCTCTATCCACACTCGGGCGGCCAGTACGAGTGGGACTCGTGCGCTCCGGTCGCCGTCGCCCTCGCCGCCGGCCTCTGGTGCTCCCGGCTCGACGGATCCCCGCTGCGCTACAACAACGCCGACCCCTACCTCCCCGACCTGCTCATCTGCCGCCCCGAGTACGCGGCCGACGCGATCCGCGCTGCGCGGAACGGCCATGGCTGAGCGGACCGAAGCACCCTCGGATCTGGACTGGGGTTCGTTCACTGTCGACGGCCCGTGGAACGTCGACCGCGACGATCTCCCGTGGAGCCGCGGGATCGACGTCCTCCGCTTGGCTACGAGCCGCCAGGTTCCGCACCTAATCCGGGCGCGGAGGATTCCGCCGATGGGGCGACTGCTCGTCGTCGGGACGCGACTCGGAGGTGCGGTTGGCGCCTGGGCGATTCGTGAGCGGCGACTCGGGGGGTCGCGGTCGAGAGCGGCGATCTCCCGTCGGGTTCGTGAGGCTGCCGAACGCCTCGGCCCCACCTACATCAAGCTCTGCCAGATCATCAGCTCAGGAGAAGGATTGTTTCCGGCCGAGCTGGTCGACGAGATGAAGCGGTGCCGAGACAAGGTGCCCGCCGAACCGTTCGACGTCGTTCGGGAGGTGGTCGAGTCGGAACTCGGCGGCCCAATAGAGGCAACATTCGCCAGTTTCGACAACACGCCGATCGCGGCAGCCTCGATCGCCCAGGTCCACGGGGCGACGCTTCTCGATGGCACTCGCGTGGTCGTCAAGGTGCAGCGGCCGGCAATTCGTACCCAGGTGCATCGCGACCTCCGGGTCATGTCGACCATCGCGCCCCTCCTGGTCGGGCGTATCCCGATCGCCGCGCTGGCGAACCCTCCCGCACTCGTCGAGCTGTTCGCCGAAACGATCTGTGAGGAGCTCGACTTTCGTCTCGAAGCGGAGAACATGATCGACCTCGCAACGGTCTTCGCATCGCTCGGACAGCGCGGCTACGTGATTCCGCGCCCTCACCGGTCTCTCGTCACCCGCCGGATCCTCGTCATGGAGCGACTCGACGGGTTCTCCTTCGACGACGTCGAAGGGATGCGCGCAGCCGGCATCGACACCGAGGACGTGGTCCGAGTCGGCATGCGTGGGTTCGCCGAAGGCTGCATGATCCACGGGCTGTTCCACGGCGACCTGCACGGCGGCAACCTGCT